>DASZRI010000258.1:0-21453 GCA_035549215.1 Gemmatimonadaceae bacterium
CTCGACGGGGCGTGGGCGACTGCGACCGCGTTTGGCGAGTACGGCACGCGCGCGAACAGCGGCGTCAGGCAGCACCCGCCCGTGCTCGACGGCGCCGACAGCGCGCTGGCGACCGGGACGCCGGTGGTAGCGCTGCCTGGCGGCGGTCCCACGGCGTACGAGATGCCCATGCTCGACGAGGGCGATCGCGTGCGCGGCGTGTTCGTCGCCGCCGGCGGCAGCGATCACGCCATGGCGTGGCTGCCGCTGGACGGGCTGCATTCGCACTGGCCCACGGTGCTCGACCGGCTGCGGACCGCGGACAGCCTGACGACGCGGTCCAATGCGATGCGCGTGCGCGGCGTCGTGCGCGCCGTGCCCGTGGGCGACCACGCGGTCTTCGTTCAGCCGGTGTACGAATGGGGCCCGGCCGGGGCGCCCACCCTCGCCTACGTCGCCGTGCTGTTCGATGACAGCGTGCACGTGGCGCCGACGCTGGGCCAGCTCGCGGGGCGCCCCGCCACGGCAGGCGGCACCGCGCGGCCCCGAGCGCCCGACGCAGGATCCATCCGCGAGTTGTACCAGTCCATGCGCGACGCGCTGCGCCGCGGCGACTGGGTCGCCTTTGGCCGAGCCTTCGACGCGCTCGGCGCGCTGCTCGCGCGGGGGCGTCCGTGACCCCGCCTCGCACGGCCGTGATCGCCCTCGGGGGCAACGCGCTCGCGCCCGCGGGCGAGGAGTCCACGATCTTCGACCAGTTCCGCCACACGCGCGAGAGCCTCGCCCCGATCGTGGAGCTCGTCGCCGCGGGATGGACCGTATGCATCGTGCACGGTAACGGTCCGCAGGTGGGCGACGAGCTGGTGCGGAACGAGCTCGCGCGCCATGACGCACCGCCACTCCCGCTCGGCGTGCTCGTCGCCGCCACCGCCGGCTGGATGGGGTACATGATCCAGCAGTCACTCGACAACGCGCTCCGCCGGGCGGGCACGCCGCGCAACGTCGCCACTGTCATCACGCAGGTGCAGGTGGACCGGGGCGACCCGGCCCTGCGCCGGCCCACGAAGTTCATCGGCCGCGAGCTGTCGGCAGAACGCGCGCACGAGCTGCAGGCGGAGGGCCACCAGGTGAAGGCCGACGGCCACGGGCGCCTCCGCCGCGTGGTCGGCAGCCCGCAGCCGCTCGCCATCCACGAGGCGGGGGTCATCCGCCAGCTTCTCGGCTCGGGCGCGGTGGTGATCGCCTGCGGTGGGGGAGGGGCACCCATTTATGACGATCCCTCGCTAGGTTGGGAGGGGGTGGACGCGGTGGTGGACAAGGATCTGGCAGCCGCAGTGCTCGCGCGGGACCTGGGCGCCGAGCTGCTGATCATCCTCACCGACGTCGACGCCGTCTATGCCGACTGGGGCACGCCCCACCAGCGGCCGCTTGCGCGGTTGTCGGTGGACGAGGCCAGTCGCATGGACCACGCGGGGGCATTCGGCGAGGGCAGCATGGCGCCGAAGATCCGCGCCGCGATAGACTTCGTGCGCCGCACCGGCGGCCGCGCGATCATCACGGAGCTGAGCCAGGGCCGCGCCGCGGTCCACGGTGAGGCCGGAACGACCATCACAGCGGAGCACGGGTGAACATCCACGAATATCAGGCCAAGGACATCCTGCGCGCCCTCGGCGCGCCGGTGCCCCCGGGCGAGGTGGCGACCACGCCCGACCAGGCGGAAGCCATCGCGAAGAAGTACGGATCCACCGTCGTCATCAAGGCGCAGGTGCACGCGGGCGGCCGCGGCAAGGCCGGCGGCGTCAAGCTGGCCAAGGATCCGGCCGAGGCGAAGGCCGTGGCCGGCAAGATCCTCGGCATGCAGATCAAGGGCCTCACGGTCCAGCAGGTGCTCGTCACGCCGGCGGCGGACATCGCCAGCGAGGCGTACGTCGGCATCATCCTGGACCGCGCGTCCAAGAAGCCGGTGTTCATGGTGAGCCCCGCCGGTGGCATCGACATCGAGGAAGTCGCGGCCACGACGCCCGAGAAGATCCGGAAGCTCCCCATCGACACGCGCTACGGCCTCACGCCGTACCAGGCGATGGAGCTCGGCTTCTTCCTCTACAGCGACCTCAAGCTCGCCCGCGCCGCCGCCGGCATCATGCACAAGCTGTACACGGCGTTCATGAACAGCGGCTGCTCGCTGGCCGAGATCAACCCGCTGGTGGTCACCCCGGCGGGTGAGGTCGTCGCCCTCGATGCCAAGATGGTCATCGACGACAACGAGCTGGACCGCCGCCCGGAAATCGCCGCGCTGCGCGACGAGAGCGCCGAGGCCCCCAGCGAGGTGGATGCGCGCAAGTCGAACCTCACGTTCATCAAGCTCGACGGCAACGTCGGCTGCGTCGTGAATGGCGCCGGCCTGGCCATGGCGACCATGGACCTGGTGAAGTACTACGGCGGCGAGCCGGCCAACTTCCTGGACATCGGCGGGTCGTCCAACCCGGAGAAGGTCGTGAACGCGCTGCGCATCATCACGGCCGATCCCAACGTGAAGGCCATCCTGTTCAACATCTTCGGCGGCATCACGCGCACCGACGACGTGGCCAACGGCATCGTGACGGCCACGAAGCAGAACCCGCTCAAGGTGCCGATCGTCATCCGCCTCACGGGCACGAACGAGGAAATCGCGGTGAAGATTCTCAAGGACAACGGATTCTCGGCGTCGTCTGACATGGACGAGGCCGTGAAGCGTGCGGTGGAGCTCGCGCAGGGAGGGAAGGCCGCGTGAGCATCTTCATCGACAACAACACGAAGCTCGTCGTGCAGGGCATCACGGGCCGCGACGGCTCGTTCCATGCCAAGCAGATGATCGAGTACGGCACGAAGGTCGTGGCCGGCGTCACGCCCGGAAAGGGCGGCCAGGCGTTCGAGGGCACGGTGCCGATCTTCAACACCATGCACGACGCCGTCGCCGCCACCGGCGCCAACACGAGCGTGATCTACGTGCCGCCGATGTTCGCGGCCGACGCGATCATGGAGGCGGCCGACGCGGGCATCCAGCTCATCGTCGCGATCACCGAGGGCGTGCCCGTCCTCGACATGACGAAGGTCTACCCGTTCGTGAAGGAGAAGGGCGCGCGCCTCATCGGCCCGAACTGCCCGGGCCTCATCACGCCGGGCAAGGCCAAGGTCGGCATCATCCCCGGCCGCATCTGCACGCCGGGCAACATCGGCGTCGTGAGCCGCTCCGGCACGCTCACGTACGAGGTCGTCTACCAGCTCACCCGCGCGGGCATGGGGCAGTCCACGTGCGTCGGCATCGGCGGCGACCCGATCAACGGCACGAACTTCATCGACTGCCTGGCCGCCTTCGAGAAGGACCCGGAGACCAAGGCCGTCGCGATGATGGGCGAGATCGGCGGCACGGACGAGCAGGAAGCCGCCGAGTTCGTGAAGAAGCACATGACCAAGCCGGTCGTCGGCTTCATCGCCGGCCAGACGGCGCCGCCGGGCCGCCGCATGGGCCACGCCGGCGCCATTATCTCCGGCTCCGCCGGCACCGCCGCGGAGAAGATCGCCGCGTTCGAGGCGGCCGGCATGGGCGTGGCCCGGCGCCCGATGGATTTCGTCGAGCTGCTCAAGGCCCGCCTCAAGTAACGGACACCCGAACCCTTCCATGGCTTCCAACTACACCCTGACCATCATCAAGCCCGACGCCTTTGGCGCGGGCAAGGCCGGCAAGATCATCGCGCACCTGGAGGCGCAGGGCTTCGTGGTCCGCGCCGCGCGCGTGCTGCACATGACCGCGGCCCAGGCCGGCGAGTTCTACGCCGTGCACCGCGAGCGGCCGTTCTACCAGTCACTCGTGACCTTCATGACCTCGGGCCCGTGCATGCCGATGGTGCTCGAGAAGGCCGACGCCGTGGCCGCGCTGCGCAAGGCCATCGGGGCCACCGACCCGGCCGAGGCCGAGGCGGGCACGGTGCGCAAGCTGTTTGCCGAGTCCAAGGAGCGGAACGCGATCCACGCGTCCGATTCGGACGAGAACGCGGCGCGCGAGGCGCGGTTCTTCTTCGCGGAAAGCGACTTCATCGCGGGGCTCTGAGCCCGCGGGAACGCCCGCGAACGGTGGGAAAATCGGCGGCGTTGGCGTGGACCTGACGGGGCAGGCTCCGGACGGGGCGCGCCAACGCCGTCGAGCTTGATAAGTGGTGTTGCCGCAAGTAGTTTACAAGGCTATGCTGTCCTTTGACATTCGGTCACTCGAAAGCCAGGCCGTGGTGGTGGACGGGCGCCTGCCCGCCGACGATCCCATCTGGCAGCCCGAGGACCAGGTGCCCGCGGACGGCGTCCGCGCCACCGGCCGCCTGTCGGCTGCGGGCGAGGGAAGGTTCTACTGGCATGGACACGTCAGCGGGAGCACCACCGTCCCGTGCCGGCGCTGTCTGGCCGACGCCGCGGTGCAGGTGGATGACGAGGTGCATCTCATCTTCGCCGCTGCGGGGGATGAAGAGGCCGAGGATTCGGACGTCTACACGTACGGTCCCCGGGACATTTCGCTGGACCTGCGTCCGGCCGTGCGCGAGTCGTGGCTGCTCAGCGCGCCGGCGCTCGTGCTGTGCCGGGAGGATTGCAAGGGTTTGTGTCCCACCTGCGGCAGCAACCTCAACGACGGCCCCTGCGGCTGCACGCCGGCCCAGGACCCGCGCTGGGATGCCTTGCGCAAGCTTCACCCCACGTCCGATAAGTAGTTTGTCCCTGACTTCAACGATCTGATCGACCCATGGCCGTCCCCAAGCGCAGAACATCCAAGCGCAAGAAGCGCGCGCGCAACACGCACAAGAAGGCGCCCGCGATCGCGCTCCAGAAGTGCCCCCGCTGCCAGGCGATGAAGCGCCCGCACCGCGTGTGTGAGGAATGCGGGTACTACGCCGGTAAGCAGCGAGTCGCCGCCAGGGAAGCGTAGCCTTGGCGCGGATCGCGTTGGACGCCATGGGGGGAGACCACGCCCCCCAGGCGACCGTTGCCGGCGCCCTGCTCGCGGCTGCGGAGCTCGATCCCGCTCACTCCATCACCCTCGTCGGCCGCCAGGCGGTCGTCGAGCAGACCCTCGATGCGCTCCTGAGCGGCGAATACGCCGCCCTGGCCCCGCACCGGGGGCGCCTGCACATCGTCGATGCTCCCGATGTGATCGAGATGGCGGAAAAACCCAGCGCGGCCATTCGCGGCAAGCCCAACAGCTCCATGATGGTCGGCCTGCGGATGCACGCCGAGGGCGCCTGCGACGCGTTCGTCTCCGCCGGCAACACCGGCGCGCAGATGGCCGCGTCCATGGTGCTGCTCCGGCTGCATGATGGCATCAAGCGGCCCGCCATCGTCACCGTCTTCCCGACGGCACGGCGCCCGATCGTCGTCCTCGACTCCGGTGCCAACGTGGACTGCTCCGCCACCGAGCTCGTCCACTTTGCGCGCCTAGGCGCCGTCTATGCCCAGGACATGCTCGGCCGCGAGAATCCCGCGGTCGGCCTGCTGAGCATCGGTGAGGAACCCGAGAAGGGCAACGCGGTCACCAAGGAAGCCCACGCGATGCTGCAGGCGTCCGGCCTCAACTTTGTCGGCAACGTCGAGGGCAGGGACCTGCCCGCCGGCCGCAGCCACGCCGGCGACCTCGACGTCGTCGTCTGTGACGGCTTCGTCGGCAACGTCGTGCTCAAGTTCTACGAGGCGGTCGCGCCGCTCATGGTGGGGCTGCTGGTCAAGGCTGGCATGGAGCAGGGCAAGATCATGGCGGCACTCAAGCAGCTCGACTACTCCGAGCACGGCGGCGCGCCGCTGCTCGGCGTCAAGGGCGTGAGCATCATCTGCCACGGGCGCTCGTCGCCGCGGGCGCTCAAGAACGCGATCCAGGTGGCCGTGAAGGCCGTGGAGACGCGCCTCGACGAGCAGATCAGCAGGCGCCTGGACGGCGCCGACGGGGCCGCCGCGTGAAGCGCCCGGTCGCCTGCATCGCCGGCACGGGACGGGGCATTCCCGCGCGCGTCCTCACCAACAACGACTTCGCCTCGCTCGGCATCGAGACGTCCGACGAGTGGATCGTCGAGCGCACCGGGATCCGCGAGCGACGCATCGCCGCCGCCGACGAGACTGCGTGCACGATGGCCGCGCAGGCCTCCCGGCAGGCCATGGAACGCGCCGGCGTCCACGCCGGCGAGATCGACACGATCATCTTCAGCACGGCCACGCCCGATCGGCTGCTCCCGTCCACCGCGGTGGACCTGCAAGCCGAGCTCGGCGCCAGCCGCGCGGCGGCCTTCGACGTGTCCGCCGCCTGCTCCGGGTTCATCTACGGCTGCACGGTGGGTGAAGGGATGATCGCCTCCGGCGCCGCCGAGACGGTGCTCGTGGTCGGCTCCGAGAAGATGAGCTCGATCATCGACTGGACGGACCGCTCCACCTGCGTGCTCTTCGGGGACGGCTCGGGCGCCGCCGTGCTCAAGGGCGCCAAGCGGGATCGCGGCATCCTGAGCACGTACATCCGCAGCGACGGCACGCTGGCCAACCTGCTGTATCGTCCCGCCGGCGGCGCGGCGCACCCGTTCAACGAGCAGGTGCTGCACGACCGCAGCTACTTCGTGAAGATGGCCGGCCGCGAGGTGTTCAAGCACGCCGTGCGCTCGATGGCCGACTCCTGCGACCGCGCCCTCGACGGCGCAAAGCTCACCGGCGCCGACATCGACCTGCTGATCCCGCACCAGGCGAACAACCGCATCATCGAGGCGACGGCGAAGCACGCCGGCATCCCGATGGAGAAGGTGTACGTGAACGTGGACCGCTACGGCAACACGTCGTCCGCGTCCATCCCGATCGCGCTGGACGAGGCGATCGAGACGGGGCGCGTGAAAGAAGGGATGACGGTGCTGCTCGTGGGCTTCGGGGCCGGGTTCACGTGGGGCTCGATGGTCATCCGCTTCTGACCGCACCATGAACTTCGTGCTGCTCTTTCCCGGCCAGGGATCGCAGGTGCCCGGCATGGGCAAGGACCTGGCGAGTGAATTTCCCGCCGCACGGCAGGTGTTCGAGGCCGTGGACGCGGCGCTGGGGGCACCGCTCAGCCAGCTCTGCTTCGAGGGCCCGGCCGACGAGCTGACCCTGACCCACAACGCCCAGCCCGCGCTGCTCACCCACGGGGCGGCAGCATGGGCCGTCACGCGCGATGCGCTCCGAGGCAAGGTCGTGGCGGCCGCGGGACACTCCCTTGGTGAGTTCACCGCCTACCATGCCGCCGGCGCCATCTCCCTGGCCGAGGCGGCGCGCCTCGTGCGGCGCCGCGGCGAGTTGATGTACGAGAGCGGGGTGGCCCGTCCCGGCGCCATGGCGGCGATCCTGGGCGACCTCACCACCCCGATCGAGTTGGTGTGCGAGCAGGCGTCCCGCGAATCCGGGCTGGTGGTTCCGGCGAATTACAACTGCCCGGGACAGCTCGTGATCAGCGGCGAGGTGGCCGGGGTGGAACGCGCGATGGCGCTGGCCAAGGAGGCGGGTGCCAAGCGAGCCATCCGGCTGAACGTGAGCGGGGCGTTCCATTCTCCACTCATGGAAACCGCTTCACATGGCCTGTCGCAAGCGCTTGATGCGACGACGTTTGCCGATCCGGAGTTCCCTGTGTTCGCGAACGTGGACGCGTCGCCGGTCACCGCCGCGGCACGGGCCCGTGAGCTCCTGCTCAGGCAGTTGACGAGCCCGGTCCGGTGGACGGAGGAAGTGACGGCGCTGGCCGCCGCGCACCCGGACGCGACGTTCGTCGAGATGGGGCCGGGTGCCGTGCTGGCCGGCCTGGTGCGCAAGATCGCGCCGCAGGTGAAGACGGTCGCCTGCGGGACGGCGGCCGATGTCCACAAGCTCCTCGAACTGGTGGCAGCCGCATGAAGATCGACCTGACGGGCAGGGTGGCCCTGGTCACGGGCAGCACGCGCGGCATCGGCCGCGCGATCGCCGAGACGCTGGCGGGCGCGGGCGCGCGGGTCGCGATCGTCGGGCGGGACCAGGCGCGCGCACAGGAGGTCGCCCAGGCCATCTCCCCCGAGGCACGCGGCTTCGGCTGCGACGTGGCCGACATCGCGTCCGTGACCGCGCTGGTGGAGGCGGTGGAGAAGGAGTTCGGCGCGCTCGACATCCTCGTGAACAACGCGGGGCTGACGCGTGACAACGTGCTCTTCCGCCTCAAGGACGACGACTGGGACGCCGTGCTGGACGCGAACCTGCGCGGGGCGTTCGTCGCCATCCGCGCCGCGGCGCGCGGCATGATGAAGCGGCGCTGGGGCCGGATCATCAACATCGCGAGCGTCGTGGGGCTCGTGGGCAACAAGGGGCAGGCGAACTACGCGGCGAGCAAGGCGGGGCTCATCGGCCTCACCAAGTCGGTCGCGAAGGAGCTGGCCTCGCGCAACATCCTGGCCAACGTCGTCGCGCCCGGCTTCATCGAGACGGACATGACGGCTGCGATGACCCCGGAGGCGCGCGCCGCGCTGTCGCAGCAGATCCCGCTGGAGCGGCTGGGCACGCCGGCGGACATTGCCGGGGTCGTGGCCTTCCTGGCCTCGGACCACGCCGCCTACGTCACGGGACAGGTCTTCGTCGTTGATGGCGGCATGGTCATGTGACTCACGCCTGACGTTTGCCGCTGCTAGATTACACCGATTCAACCCCCTATCAGAGGAGCCGGTTTCCCATGGCCGACAATGCAACGAAAGTCCGCGACATCATCGAGAAGGAACTCGGCGTCGAGCGCGAGAAGCTGACGGACGAGGCGAGCTTCATCGAGGACCTGGGTGCGGACAGCCTGGACATCGTGGAGCTGGTCATGGAGTTCGAGAAGGAGTTCAACATCGACATCCCGGACGAGGATGCCGAGAAGCTGCGCACGGTGGGTGATGCGATCGGCTACCTGAACCAGAAGGTCGGCGGCTGATGAAGCGTCGGGTCGTCGTCACCGGCATGGGGATGCTCACGCCCGTCGGCAACGACGTGGCGACCACGTGGCGCGCGCTGCTGGACGGCGTGTCCGGGGCCGCACCGATCACCAAGTTCGACACGGCGACCTTCCCGGTCACGTTCGCGTGCGAGCTCAAGGGCTTCGATCCCCTGCAGTTCATGGATCGCAAGGAAGCCAAGCGGGCGGACTGGTTCACGCAGTATGCCATCGCGTCGACGGTGCAGGCGATGGCGGACGCCGGACTCGGGGAGCGGCTGGATGGCGAGCTGGCCGAGCGCACCGGCGTGATCGTCGGCAGCGGCATCGGCGGGCTCAAGACGTTCGAGGAGCAGCACGACGTCTACCGCGAGCGCGGCGAGAGCAAGATCAGCCCGTTCTTCATCCCGATGTACATCGCGGACATCGCCGCGGGCGTCGTCTCCATGCGCTTCAACGCCAAGGGGCCGAACTACGCCACGGTGAGCGCCTGCGCCACCGGCGCGCACGCGATCGGCGATGCCTTCCGCACCATCCAGTACGGCGATGCCGACGTGATGATCTGCGGCGGCACCGAGGCGACGGTGACGCCGATGGCGATCGGCGGCTTCGCGAACATGAAGGCGCTCTCCGAGCGCAACGACACGCCGGCCACGGCCTCGCGCCCGTTCGACGCGACGCGTGACGGGTTCGTGATGGGCGAGGGCAGCGGCGTCGTGATCCTCGAGGAGCTGGAGCATGCGCGCCGCCGCGGCGCGCGCATCTACGGCGAGCTCGTGGGCTACGGGGCGACGGCCGACGCGCACCACCTCACCGCACCCGCGCCGGACGGCGAGGGCGCGCAGCGGGCGATGCGCCGTGCGCTGCAGGACGCGGGGCTCGGCCTCGCCGACATCGGCTACATCAATGCGCACGGGACGTCCACGCCGCAGGGCGACGTGAACGAGATCCGCGCCATCCAGGCCGTGTTCGGCGACCACGCGGCCGGCGTCAACGTGAGCTCCACCAAGTCGGCCACGGGGCACATGCTCGGGGCCGCCGGCGCGGTGGAGTTCATCATCACGCTGCTCGCCGTGCGCGACGGGATCGTGCCGCCGACGATCAACTACCAGGAACCCGATCCCGAGATCCGGCTGAACATCACGCCCAACACGGCGGTGCCGCGCCAGATGCACGCCGCGCTGAGCAACAACTTCGGCTTCGGCGGCCACAACGTCACGCTGGCCGTGCGGCGCTGGGAGGAATGACCGCAGTGCCCGCTGCGCCTGAAGTGGACCGGCGCCGGATCTCCGATCCGGCCCTCCTGCCCATCGCCGACAAGGTCGAGCGCGGCGAGCGCCTGACGCCCGACGAGGGCGTCACCCTGTTCCGGACGGCGGACCTGCACGGCCTCGGCACCCTGGCCGACGCCCGCAACCGCGCGATGCACGGCGACCGCGTCACCTTCGCGGCCAACCAGCACATCAACCCGACCAACATCTGCACGCTGCGCAAGACCTGCGTGTTCTGCTCGTACGCGCGCCTGCCCAAGGAGGAGGGTGCGTACCGCTACACGCTGGAGCAGGTGCTGGCCGAGTCGGATGAGGCGAACTCGACGCTCACGCGGGAGTTCCACATCGTCGGCGGGCTCGACATGAAGGCCGGGCTGCAGTACTACGCCGAGATGTTCCGCGCGCTCAAGGCGCGCCACCCGCACGTGCACATCAAGGCGCTGACGGCGGTGGAGATCGCGCACATCGCGCGCATCGAGAAGATGCCGGTGCGCGACGTCCTCATCGCCCTGCGCGAGGCCGGGCTGGACACGATGCCGGGCGGCGGGGCGGAAGTATTCAGCCCGGGCGTGCGCGCGACCATCGCCGACAAGAAGCTGGCCGGCGACGAGTGGATCAGCGTGCACCGCGAGGCGCACCAGCTCGGCATCCGGACCAACTGCACGATGCTGTACGGGCACGTGGAAACGGTGCAGGACCGGATCAACCACCTGTCCATGCTGCGCGAGCTGCAGAGCGAGACGGGCGGGTTCCTCGCCTACATCCCGCTGGCGTACCACCCCGACAACAACGAGCTCGGCGCCACGCTGCACCGGCAGGGCACCGCGACGTCGGGCTTCGACGACTTGCGCAACCTGGCCGTCGGGCGGTTGTTCCTGGACAACATTCCGCACATCAAGACCCACTGGGTCATGGTGACCCCCTTCGTGTCGCAGGCGTCGCTGCACTTTGGCGTCAACGACATGGAAGGCACCATGGTGCACGAGAAGATCTACCACCAGGCGGGCGCGCACACGGCGCAGGCCATGGCGCTGGACGACCTGCTGCGCCTGATCCGCGGCGCGGGCAAGGTGCCCGTCGAGCGGGACTCGTTCTACAACGTCGTGCGCACCTTCGACGCGCCGGGCGCGTCGGTGCAGGCAGCCTGAGGTGCGGGTCGGCCGCATCCCGTACATCAACTGCTACCCCGTGTACGGGGGGATCGACCGCGGCCTCGTCGCGCTCAACGGGACGCTCGTGGACGGCATCCCGAGCGCGCTCAACCGCATGATGAGCGCGGGCGAGCTGGACGTCAGCGTGATCTCGGCGGTGGAGTACGCGCGCGACGCGAAGCAGTACCTCCTGCTGCCCGACCTCGCGATCACGAGCGACGGCCCGGTGCGCAGCGTCATGATGTTCTCGCGCCGCCCGGCGCAGGAGCTGCATGGCCGGCGCGTGCTGGTGAGCCGCAGCTCGATGACCAGCGTGGCGCTGCTCGAGCTGCTGTTCGAGCACGTGTGGAAGGTGCGCCCGCAGTTCGTGCCGGCCAACGCGGAGCTGTCGGACATCGCCGCGTTCGGCCGCGAGGAGCACGACGCCCGGCTCGTGATCGGGGACGCCGCGCTGCTGCTCAACTCGCAGCTGCGGAGCGGCGGCGCGGACTCCCTCGCGCCCGGTGCCGGCTACCGTCACGCCTACGACCTGGGCGGCGAGTGGAAGCAATGGACCGGCCTGCCGTTCGTCTTCGCCGTGTGGGTGGCGCAGCGGACGGCGGACGTGCGCCGCGCGCTCGACGTCCACGCCAGCCTCATCGCCTCGCGCGACTGGGGCCTGAAGCACCTCGACACGCTCGCCCAGCAGGCCGCCGACGCCACCGGCGTGAGCGTGCCGACCTGCCTCGAATACCTCTCCGGCCTCGACTACGGGCTGTCGTACAGCCACCTGGCCGGCCTCACGGAATTCTTCCGGCGGCTCGTCGCGGCTGGACGCGTGCCCAATGGGTCCCTCGCGTTCCTGCCCGCCGCCTGACGCCATCGGTCCTGCCATGCGCGACCTGCTCGACTTCTACACCAACGCTCCCCTCCTCGAGCTCGGCTTCGAGGCCGACCGGATCCGGCAGCAGAAGCACCCGGAAGGGATCGTCACGTTCATCATCGACCGGAACATCAACTACACGAACGTGTGCGTGGCCGACTGCGGCTTCTGCGCGTTCTACCGGCGCCCGAAGCACGGCGAGGGATGGACGCTGTCGTACGAGCAGATCGGCGCCAAGATCGACGAGGCCAAGGCGCTGGGCGCCGTGCAGATCCTCATGCAGGGTGGCCACAACCCGTACATCCCGTTCGAGTGGTACCTGGACCTGCTGCGGTACATCAAGGCGTACCACCCGATCCACATCCACGGCTTCAGCCCCAGCGAGGTGGATTTCTTTGCCAAGCTGTTCCGCATGGAGCCGCGCGACGTCATCCGCGAGCTCATGAAGGCCGGGCTGGATTCGATCCCGGGTGGCGGCGGCGAGATCCTGGTGCAGCGGGTGCGGGACCAGGTGGCGCCCAAGAAGGCAGGCGCCGATCGGTGGCTGGAGATCATGGAGATGGCGCACCAGGAGGGGATGAAGACCTCCGTCACCATGATGTACGGGATCGGCGAGACGCTGGCCGAGCGCATCGAGCACCTGCAGCGCGTGCGCGAGGTGCAGGCGCGGACCGGCGGGTTCACGGCGTTCATCTGCTGGCCGCTGCAGCCCGAGAACACGCCGACGATGTCGCACATGCAGAAGACCGACGCGGTGGACTACCTGCGCACCGTCGCGATGGCGCGCATCGTCCTGGACAACGTGCCCAACCTGCAGGCGAGCTGGGTGACGATGGGCATGAAGGTCGGGCAGATGGCGCTCCGGTTCGGCTGCAACGACTTCGGCTCCCTGATGATCGAGGAGAATGTCGTCTCGGCGGCGAACACGACGTTCCGCACGACCACCGAGGAGATGGAGCGGCTGATCGTGGACGCCGGATTCACCCCGGCGCGCCGGCGCCAGGACTACTCGATCATCCGCCCCGCGTCCGCGGCCGCCTGAGGGTCGGCGCATGGGCGAGACGCGCACGGGCATCGGCTACGACTCGCACCGGTTCGTCACGCCGGGGCCGCTGGTGCTCGGCGGCGTCATCCTGGACGTGCCGTACCGCCTGCAGGGGCATTCCGACGGCGACGCCATCGCGCACGCAGTGACGGACGCCGTGCTTGGCGCCGCCGGGGCGGGCGACATCGGCGAGATGTTCTCGGATCAGGATCCCGCGAACAAGGACCGCGACTCGATCGGCATGCTGCGCGCTGCGGTGGCACGCGCCTCGGCCGCGGGGTGGGCGGTGCGCCACGTGGACGTGTCGGTGATCGCCGAGAAGCCTCGGATCGCGCCGCATCGCGACGCCATGCGCGAGCGCCTGGCCATCGCGCTCGGCATCGCGCCGGCCGACGTCAGCATCAAGGGCAAGACGAACGAGGGCATGGGGTGGATCGGCCGCGGGGAGGGACTCGCCTGCATCGCCGCCGCCACCCTGGAACGCACCCGTTGAGGCCGTGCGCACAACCCGGCGCTCCCCATGGCACCTGCGTCGCCGCCCCTGATTGACGACGCGCGCGCGCGCGCCTTCCTGCTGGAGCGCTTCCAGGAGTTCCTGGCGCTGGAGCAGGGCTCCTCGCCACGCACGCAGGAAGCGTATGCCCGCGACATCGCGCGGCTCGTGCTGTACGCCATGACGAAGGGCGCGGCGGGCCCGGTGGACATCACGTCCCGGATGCTGCGCGAGTTCATCTACCACCTGAAGGACCTGGGGCTCGCGCCCTCCTCCATCCGCCGCGGGGTGTCGGCCGTGCGGACGTACTGCCGATTCCTGCTCGCCGACGGCGTCATCGTCCGCGACCCGAGCGAGCGGCTGGAGACGCCGAAGAAGTGGCGCACGCTCCCGGACGTGCTCACCGTGGAGGAAGTCGAGCGGCTGCTCGCCGAGCCGACGCTTGACGACCCGATGTACTTCCGCGACCGCGCGATGCTCGAGCTGGCCTACGGCGCCGGCCTGCGCGTGTCGGAGTGGATCACCATCGGGGTGAAGGACCTGCTGCTCGAGGACGGCGTGGTGCGCGTGTTCGGCAAGGGGAGCAAGGAGCGGCTGGTGCCCATCGGTCGCTCGGCCATTGCGTCGCTGGCCATCTACGTGCGGGAGCTGCGCCCGCGCCTTGAGAAGGGCAAGGGGCGGGGCGTCCTGTTCCTCAATGCGCGAGGCGAGCCGCTGAGCCGGATGGGCGCCTGGCTCATCCTGCGGAAGTACGTGGAGCGCGCCCACATCGTGAAGCCCGTGTCGCCCCACACGCTCCGCCATTCGTTCGCGACGCACCTGCTGGAGGGCGGCGCGGACCTGCGGGCCGTACAGGAAATGCTTGGGCACGCGGACATCTCCACCACGCAGATCTACACGCACGTGGACCGGGAGTACCTGCAGGGCGTGCACCGGCAGTATCATCCACGGGGCTGAACCGCGGGACGCCGCCATGATCCTCGTCATCGACAACTACGACTCGTTCACCTACAACCTGGTCCAGTACCTGGGCGAGCTCGGCGCCGACCTGCGCGTGGAGCGCAACGACGCGCTCACCGTGGACGAGGTCGGCGCGATGCACCCGGACGCCATCGTGCTGTCGCCGGGGCCGTGCGCGCCCGCGCAGGCCGGGATCACCGTGGAGACCGTGCGGCGCTGGGGACCGACCATCCCGATGCTCGGCGTCTGCCTCGGCCATCAGGCCATCGGCGAGGCGTATGGCGGCAGGGTGGTCCGGGCGGCTCACGTCATGCACGGCAAGACGTCACGGGTCGTGCACGACGGGAGCGGCGTGTTCGCCGGGCTGCCCAGCCCGCTCGAAGTGATGCGGTATCACTCGCTGGTCGTGGAGCCGGCGTCGCTGCCCGCGTCGCTGGAGGTCGTGGCCCGCGCGGCCGACGCCCCCGACGAGATCCACGCCATGCGGCACCGCGAGCACCCGGTGTACGGCGTGCAGTTCCACCCCGAGTCCATCAAGACGGAGCACGGCAAGGCGATGCTCCGGAATTTCCTCGAGCTGGCGCGCGGCTAGGAGCGGTCCCGCTCCTCGTGGTATTCCATCTCGAGGTTGACGTCCCACAGGTTGGAGTGGTCGGTGCGCCCCTCGACGATGTTGTCCACCGCAAGCATGGCAGTGAGCATGCTGTGGTCCTGGTTGTTGTACCGGTGCATGCCGTTGCGGCCGACCAGGACCAGGTTCGGGATGGTCGCCGCCCAGTCGGCCACCACCTGCAGCCGGTCGTAGGTGCCCAGGTAGGCCGGGTAGGCCTTGGGCATGCGCAGCACGCAGCCATCCAGCACATCCGCGCGGCGCGCGAAGCGGATGGCTTCCAGCTCGCGGGCGGCGAAGGCGACAAGCTCCGCGTCCGGCATGCGCCACAGGTCGTCGTGCTCGGTGACGAAGTACTCGAGGCCGATCCACACCGTGTTGTCCGGATCGGCGACGAGCCACGGGCTCCAGTTGTTGAACACCTGGATGCGCCCCACGCGCACCGCGCCATCCTGCACGTAGATCCAGTTGTCATCCACCCGTCGCGCGGGCGGCTGCCCCTTCACCTCGACGTGCAGCTCGCGGAGCAGCAGGCCGACGGTGAGGAAGTCCCGGTACTGCAGCCCGGCGGCCACCTCGCGCACGGGGGCAGGCGGGGGCGGTGACACCTGCGCCACGAGCTCGCGCACCGGCATTGTCGAGAAGAACCAGTCGCACGTCACTCGCCGGCGCGCGCCCGACGCGACGTCTTCCACGTCGGCGGCCACGACGCGGCCGCCTTCCACGTGCACGCCGCAGACGCGCTGGCCGAAGTGGATTTCCCCGCCGAGCGCCCGGACCTCTTCCGCCGCCACCTCCCACATCTGTCCCGGCCCGCGCTTGGGATACCAGAAGCGCGTGATGAGGCTCGTCTCGCGCGCGTGCTGCGCCCGCGCCGAGGGGCTGGTGAACAGGTCGCGCACCGCAGTCGCGACGGCGCGCGTGAGCGAGAGCCCCTTCACGCGCTGCGCGCCCCAGTCGGCGCGGATCTGGCTGCAGGGCACGCCCCAGACCTTCTCCGTGTAGTCGCGAAAGAAAGTCTCGTACAGCCGGCGCCCGAATCGGTTGATGAAGAACGCGTCCAGGTAGGTCTCGTCGCGCAGCGGGAACGCGCGCGCCCGCAGGTAGCTGAGCCCGATCAGGACGGTGTTCCAGAGCCCGAGCCGCCAGGCCACCGGGAAGGTGATCCCGATGGGGTAGGGGAAGAAGTGCCGGCGGTAGTAGATCCGCGACAGCCGAGCGCGGGAGAGCATCACGCGCTCGTCGGCCGTCGCATCCACTCCCTGGCTGCCCTCCGCGGGAAGGCGCTCGAACCACCAGTCCATCACCCGCTGGCTCTTGGAGAAGAACCGGTGCCCGCCGATGTCGATCCGGTTGCCGCGGTGGTTGTACGTCTGCGCGATGCCGCCGACCGTCTGGCTCGCCTCGAAGACCACCGGGCGGATTCCAGCGCGCCGGGCGAGCTCCAACGCGGCCGTGAGGCCGGCGGGGCCCGCACCGGCGATTATGGCCACGGGCGGGGCGGAGCGGGGCATCGGCTGCTCAGGGGGGCGCGTCATGCGCGGAGAAGGTAGCGCCGGGACTCGCCTCCGCAACGCGCGACCGCCGCAAGTCTTTGGTCCATCGCAGGTTTGCGTTTGCGTTTTTCGAGCGATAGATTGCGTGGAATGAATCTTGCGGCCGAACGCACGGCCCAGAGCCGCCCATGAGGACGCTCGCCGTCATCCCAGCCCGACTGGGCGCGACGCGCCTCCCCCGCAAGCCCCTCCGCCTGCTCGCCGGGCAGCCCCTGATCCTCCGAGTCCTGGAACGCGTCGCCGCGATGCGCGTCGCGGACGCGTGCGTCGTGGCCACGGACAGTGAGGAAATCGCGGCTGCGGTACGGGGCGGAGGCGGCGAGGCAGTGCTCACGTCGGCCGAGCATCCATCCGGAACCGACCGCGTGGCTGAGGTCGCGGCGTTGCCCGCGTACCGCGGCTACGATGCGATCGTGAACGTGCAGGGCGACGAGCCCTTCGTGGACCGCGAGGCGGTGCTTGGCGCGGCCGCCATGGTGTCGGAGCGGGGCTTTCCGCTCGGGACGGCCGCCGCACCGGCAGACACGTCCATCCTCGAGGCGCCGCACGTCGTGAAGGTGGTGGCCGCCGACGACGGGCGCGCCATGTATTTTTCGCGGGCCCCGATCCCGTACCTGCGCGACGCGGGCGACCGTGCGCTGCTGGCCGGCCGGGTCCGCCAGCACGTCGGCGTGTATGCGTATGCCCGCGAGGCCCTGGCCCGCTGGGTCGCGCTCCCGCCGCACCCGCTCGAGCAGATTGAACGACTGGAACAGCTGCGTCCACTGGCGGCCGGCCTGGCCATGGGCGTGGCAACGGTGGCCGGGCCCGTGCGCGGGGGCATCGACACCGAGGATGACCTGGCGCGCGCGAACGCCGACTGGATGACCTTCACCGGGACCATGAGCTGATGCCGATCACCACGAGCCAGCACACGACGAAATTCATCTTCGTCACGGGCGGGGTCGTCTCCTCGCTGGGCAAGGGCATTGCGGCCGCCTCGCTCGGGCGGCTGCTCGTCGAGCGCGGCCTGCGCGTCTCGATGATGAAGTTCGACCCGTACATCAACGTGGATCCGGGCACGATGTCGCCGTTCCAGCACGGCGAGGTGTTCGTGACCGACGACGGGGCGGAGACGGACCTCGACCTGGGCCACTACGAGCGGTTCATCGACCGCGCGCTCTCCCAGGCGAACAACGTCACGACGGGGCGCATCTACCTGAACGTCATCACCAAGGAGCGCCGCGGCGAGTACCTGGGCTCCACGGTGCAGGTGATCCCGCACATCACCGACGAGATCAAGAGCGCGATGCGGCGCATCGCGCCGGAGAACGACGTCGTCATCGTCGAGATCGGCGGCACGGTGGGCGACATCGAGTCGCTCCCGTTCCTCGAGGCCATCCGCCAGTTCCGCCATGACGTGGGACGCGAGAACGCGATCTTCGTCCACCTGACGCTGGTCCCGTTCATCGCGGCCGCCGGCGAGCTGAAGACCAAGCCGACGCAGCATTCGGTGCGCGAGCTGATGGAGATCGGCATCCAGCCGGACGTGCTGATCGTGCGCACGGAGCGCCCGATCTCGGACGAGATCAAGCGCAAGATCGCGCTCTTCTGCAACGTCGAGTTCGGCTGCGTCATCGAGAGCCCGGACGTGCGCACGATCTACCAGATCCCGCTCGCCTTCCACGAGCAGGGGTTCGACGACAAGGTGCTCCAGAAGCTGGGCCTGGAGCGCCCGGCCCCCGACCTGTCGGCGTGGAAGGCGATGGTGGACCGCGTGGTCGCGCCGCGCGAGCGCGTGCGCATCGCGGTCGTGGGCAAGTACACGGACTTCGTGGACAGCTACAAGAGCGTGCAGGAAGCGCTGATCCACGGCGGCATCGCCAACGACGTCGGCGTGGACATCCACTGGGTGTCGAGCGACGCGTTCACGTCGCAGGAGCGAGCCGCGGAGATCCTGAAGGGATACGACGGGCTGCTCGTGCCGGGCGGCTTTGGCGTGCGCGGCGTGGAGGGGATGGTCGAGGCGGTGCGCTACGCGCGCGACGCGAAGCTGCCGTTCTTCGGCATCTGCCTCGGCATGCAGGTGGCCATCATCGAGTTCGCGCGCAACGTCTGCAAGCTGGATGACAGCCACTCGTCGGAATTCGCGCCGGAATGCGACAACCCGGTGATCTCGCTCATGGAGTCGCAGCAGCACGTGACGGACATGGGGGGCACGATGCGCCTGGGCGCGTATCCGTGCCGCCTCGCCCGCGGCTCGCGCGCCGCCGAGGTGTACGGCGTGGCCGAGGTCAGCGAACGGCACCGCCATCGGTACGAGGTGTCCAATGCGTACCGCGACCTGTTCACGCAGAACGGGCTCAAGCTCAGCGGCCTGAGCCCGGACGGCCAGCTCGTCGAGATCATGGAGCTGCCGGCGCATCCGTGGTTTGTCGGCTGCCAGTTCCACCCCGAGCTCAAGTCGCGGCCGATGCGCCCGCACCCGCTGTTCGCGGGCTTCGTGGCGGCGGCGTACCGTGCCCGCCATGAGCGGGCCGCGACCCCGGCCAGCGGCACGCTTGTGGAGGCGGCGGACTGACGTGGCGATTCCCGCATTCCCCACCGACGCGTTCTTCCTGATCGCGGGCCCGTGCGTGCTCGAGGACGACGCGCTCAACCTGCGCGTCGCCGATCACCTCGCGCGCCTCGCCGAGCGCGTTCCGGGCGGCATCATCTACAAGGCATCGTACGACAAGGCGAATCGCTCCAACGCCGGGGCGCATCGCGGGCCCGGCATCGAGGAAGGCCTGGCCGCGCTGGATCGCGTGCGCCAGGCCACCGGCCTGCGCATCCTGACGGACGTGCACCTGCCCGAGCAGTGCGCCGTGGCCGCGCAGGTCGTGGACGTGCTGCAGATCCCGGCGTTCCTTTGTCGGCAGACCGACCTGCTTGAGGCCGCCGGCGCCACGGGCAAGGCGGTGAACGTCAAGAAGGGCCAGTGGATGCACCCCGAGGGCATGCGCGGCGCGGTGGACAAGGTGCGCGGCGCAGGCGCCGGCCGCTCGGAAGTCGCGGTCACGGAGCGCGGGACCTTCTTCGGCTACGGCGACCTCGTGGTGGACATGCGCGACTTCCGGCGCATGCGCGCTGCGTGCGACGCGCCGGTGATCTTCGACGCGACGCACAGCGTGCAGCAGCCGGGCAAGGGGCAGGGCGGGTCGAGTGGCGGCGCGCGCGAGTTCATCCCGTCGCTCACGCTGGCCGCGGTCGCCGCCGGCGCGCAGGGGCTGTTCATGGAGACGCACCCCGATCCCGACCATGCGCCCAGCGACGGCCCGAACATGATCCCGCTCGAGCAGCTCGACGCCCTCATCGAGCGCGCGGTGGCGCTGTGGGCGCTGGTGCGCGCATGATCGATCCCACCGTCGCCCGCCGCATCAGGCTCGTCGCGCTGGACGTGGACGGCGTGCTGACCGACGGCGGGATCTACCTGGGCGCCGTGGACGGGCAGCCGTTCGAGTTCAAGCGCTTCGACATCCAGGATGGCCTCGGGATCCACTTCCTGCGGCGGGCCGGGATTCGCGTCGCGATCATCACCGGCCGGGTCTCCGAGAGCGTGCGGCTGCGGGCCGCGGAACTGCACATCGAGGACGTGGCACAGGTGGAGGGCGCGCAGAAGCTGCCGGCCCTGGCCGCGATGCTCGCGCGGTACGCGATCGCGCCGTCCGAGGTCGCGTTCGTGGGCGACGACTTCCCGGACCTCGTGGTGATGCGCCGGGTGGCCATCGGCGCCGCGGTGGCCAACGCCGTGACCGAGGTGCGCCAGGAGGCCACCGTGCCGCTCACGCGCACCGGCGGGCACGGCGCCGTCCGCGAGTTCGCCGAGCTGCTGCTTCGGGCGCGCGGCGAGTGGGAGGCCCTGTGGCACCAGTACGTGGCGGAACGCGACGGCATCCCGGAGACGGTCGCATGACGCACGACGAGATCCTCTCGCTCGGGCGCCGCGTGCTCCGCATGGAGCGCGACGCGCTTGCGGAAACGGAACGGCGCCTCGGTGCGTCCTTTGCGGCCGCCGTCGAGATGATCGCGCGCTCGCGCGGTCGCGTGATCGTGGCGGGGGTGGGCAAGTCCGGGCTCATCGGCCGCAAGATTGCCGCGACGCTCACGTCCACCGGCACGCCGGCCACCTTCCTGCACCCGGTGGACAGCGTGCACGGCGACCTCGGGATCGTCGGCGCGGATGACGTGGCGATCCTCATCTCCAAGAGCGGCGAGTCCGACGAGCTGCTGGGCCTGCTCGAGCACCTGAAGCGGCTCGGCACCGGGCTCATCGCGATCACGGGGAACGCCGAGTCCGCGCTCGCGCGGCTGGCGGACCTCTCGCTGGACGGCTGGGTACAGGAGGAGGCCTGCCCGTTCGACCTTGCTCCCACCACCAGCACCACCGTCGCCCTGGCACTGGGCGACGCGCTCGCCGTCGCGCTGCTCGAGGTGAAGGGCTTCCGCCGCGAGGACTTTGCGCGCCTGCATCCGGGAGGCTCGCTGGGACGCCGGCTGCTGATGCGGGTGAGTGACGTGATGGTGCGGGACCCCCTGCCCGTGCTGCGCCGCGGGG
>DASZRI010000259.1:0-4252 GCA_035549215.1 Gemmatimonadaceae bacterium
ACTCGCCCGCCGGGCCAAGCGAGCTGCTCGTGATTGCCGACGCCGAGGCGTCGCCCGACGTCGTGGCGCGGGAGATGCTCGCCCAGGCCGAGCACGATCCTCGGGCCTGCGTGGTGGCGCTCGTGATCGGCAAGGACCTCGCGGCGCGGATCGCGGAGGCGTTGGGCGCGATGCTCCCGGCGCAGGGTCGTGCGGCGGTGATCCGCGACGCACTGTCGTCGAACGGCGCGGTGCTGTGGGCGGATGCGATGGACGACCTCGTCGCCTTTTCCAATGCGTATGCGCCGGAGCACCTGCTGCTCGCGGCTCGCGACACCGATCGGGTGCTCGCGCAGCTGCGCGGGGCGGGCACGGTGTTCGTCGGGGAGTCTGCGTCCGTTTCGTTCGGCGACTACATGACCGGCGCCAACCACGTGCTGCCGACTGGTGGCCTGGCGCGGTCGTATTCGGGGCTATCCACGCTCGACTTCGTGCGATGGACCACGTACCAGCGCGTCACCCCGGCTGCGGCTGCGGCGCTGGCGACGGACGTGGATGTCTTCGCGCGCGCCGAAGGATTGCCCGGGCACGCAGCCGCCGCGCGCGCCTGGCAGCGGGAGGGTTGAATGGCGTCACTCACGCGCGCCTCGCTTGCGCAGCTGTCGCCGTACGCCACTCCCCAAGTGGTTGATGCGGTGGACCTCAGCGACAACACCAACCTGTGGGGCACGCCGCCACGAGCGGCGGCTGCGCTGCGCGAGCTGCAGGATGCCGCGATGACGCGGTATCCCTCCACGCAGCCTGCGGCGCTGCTCGCGGCCCTCGCGGCGTACGCGGGCGTGGCACCGGAGATGATCGTTCCCGGTTGCGGATCGGACGACCTGATCGACTGCGCGATGCGGGCGTTCGCGGAGCCGGGGGACACGATTGCGTTCGCGGCGCCGACCTTCTCGATGGTTGCGCAGTTCGCGCACGTGAACGGGCTCCGCATCGCCAGCGTTCCCCTGCAGCCAGACTTCGACATCGACGTTGAGGCGCTCCTGGCCTCGCGCCCGCGCATCGTCTATCTCTGCTCGCCGAACAACCCGACGGGCACTGGGTTGCCTCGCGCCACAATCGAGCGCGTGCTGCGCGAGGCGCCGGGCGTCGTGCTGCTGGACGAGGCGTACGGGGAATTCACCGACGCACCGGGATTCGACCTCGTGCACACGTGCGACCGCCTGGTGGTCACGCGTACCATGTCCAAGGCGTTCGGGCTGGCCGGACTCCGCATCGGCTACGCGGTCCTTGCACCTGGGCTTGCTCGCGCGCTCACCGTGGTCCGCGGCCCGTACAAGCTGAACGCCGGCGCCGAAGCCGCGGCGGCCGCAGCGCTCACGACAGACCGCCAGTGGGTGGAGGACCGCGCCACTGAAGCCGTGGTCAACCGAGTACGCCTTGTGCAGGAGCTGGCGTCACTCGGCCTGGCGCCACTGCCGTCGGAGGCCAACTTCCTCTGCATCCCGCGCGCAGACGCCACGTCCCTCGCAGAGGGGCTGGCTGCACGGGGTTTCCTGGTTCGCGCGCTGTCTGGACTGCCGCCCGTGAATCAGGCGCTCGCCGATGCGCAGGGATCCGCACTGCGGATCACCGTCGGTCCCTGGCCGGTGATGGAAGCATTCCTGGCTGCGCTCCGCGCCGAGGTGGGCTGATGCGAGTCACGATCTTCGACTACGGCGCGGGCAACCTGCACTCGCTCATGAAGGCACTCGAGGGCCCTGGCCGCGACGTTCGCGTCCAGGTGGACCCTGCCACCGCAGCCGACACGGACCTGCTGGTCCTCCCGGGCGTCGGGGCCTTCGAGGCAGCCACCCAGCGCCTTGCGCCGGGTATCACCGTCATGCGGGAGCGCCTCGCATCCGGGCTTCCGTGCCTCGGCATCTGCCTGGGCATGCAGTTGCTCTTCGAGCGCAGCGAGGAAGGACCCGGTGAAGGCCTCGGCGTGATTCCGGGCCGCGTCCGCCGCATGAACGCCGCGCGCCTTCCGCAGATCGGCTGGAACGAGATCACCGACGCCACGGATCCCGTCTTCGACGAGTCCGGTCTCTCGTCCGTGTACTACGCCAACAGCTATGTATGTGAACCGCGCGATCCCTCATGTGTGGTCGCCTGGACCACGCACGAAGGTGACCGGTTTCCCGCCGCTGTACGCAGTGGCAATATCCTCGGCGTGCAGTTTCACCCTGAAAAGAGCTCCGGCGCCGGTATCGCCATGCTTCACGCCTATCTCGGGCAGGTGCAACGATGATCGTGATTCCCGCCGTGGACCTGCGCGAGGGCGCGTGCGTTCAGCTTGTCGGCGGCTCGTACGCGGACGAGCGTGTCCGGCTTGACGACCCCGTGGCCGCGGCGCGCAGTTGGTGCGACGCCGGATTCCGTCGCCTGCACGTCGTGGACCTGGACGCCGCCACTGGCGCGGGCAGCAACGCTGGCGTCATCTCCGACATCCTCCAGAGCGTGGATGCCGCCGTGCAGGTTGGCGGCGGCGTGCGCGACTCGGCACGGGTTGACGCCCTGCTTTCATCGGGCGCGGCCCGCGTCGTCGTCGGCACGCGTGCGGTCGAGGATCCCGAGTGGCTGGCAGAGCTGGCCGACGAATATCCGGGCGCGATCGTGCTGGCGGCCGATGTCCGGGAGCGGCAGGTCGTGACGCACGGATGGGCACGCGCCTTCCCGCGCGACGTCGTCGAGTTCGTCGAGGAAGCGAGCCTGCTCCCGCTCGGCGGCATCCTGGTCACCGCCGTGCACAAGGAAGGACAGATGGGCGGCACAGACCTCACGCTCATGGAGGATGTCGTCGAAGCCTCGGCGGTTCCGATCATCGCCTCCGGCGGCGTAGCCAGCGCGGGCGACCTCCGCGCACTCGACCATCGCGGGGTCCATGCGGCAGTGGTCGGCATGGCCCTTTACACGGGCGCACTCGATCCACGCGCCATCGCACAGGAATTTCCCGAATGACGACCAAGTCGCGAGAGACTCGTGAGACGCAGGTGCGTGTCTCCATTGCTGCGGGCACGGGCACAGCCCAGGTGGACACCGGGCAGCCGTTCCTCGATCACATGCTGGTCACGCTGGCGCGCTATTCGGGGCTCGACCTCGTGGTCAGTGCCAAGGGCGACCTGCAGCATCACTTGATCGAGGACGTCGCCATCACGCTGGGGGCGGCACTGGCGGATTTCATCCCGCCTACCGCTGCGCGCTTCGGGGATCGCACGATCCCGATGGACGACGCGCTCGTGCACTGCGCCATCGATATCGGCGGGCGTCCGTGGTATCAGGGCCCGTTGCCGAGCTCGCTGTACGACCACTGGATGCGATCGTTCGCCGACAATGCGCGCGCGACGCTGCACCTCCGTGTGCTGCGGGGGCGCGACCGCCACCACGTGGTAGAGGCGGCGTTCAAGGCGCTGGGGCTCGCGCTACGCGATGCCCTGCAGGACGCTGGGGCCGTGTTCAGTACCAAGGGCGCGCCCGTCGTGCGCGAGGACGCGCCGTGACGATCGCGGCGCGCGTGCGGGGGGGCGCTGCATGCTGACACGCCGTGTCGTCGTGTGCCTCGACGTGAAGGGAGGCCGCGTGGTGAAGGGCGTGCAGTTCGAGTCCCTTCGTGACATCGGCGATCCCGTCGCGCTCTCGCAGCGTTACGAGCAGGAAGGCGCCGACGAGATCGTCTTCCTCGACATCTCGGCGACATCCGAGGAGCGCGCGACGCTCCTCGACGTCGCCCGGCGCACGGCCGAGCGCCTCTTCATTCCGCTCACCATCGGTGGCGGCATTCGCACGGCCGAGGACGTGGCGCTGGCGCTGCGCTCGGGCGCGGACAAGGTGAGCCTCAATAGTGCGGCTGTCACGAACCCCGCCGTGCTCACGGAGGCGGCGTGGCGGTTTGGCGCCCAGTGCGTGGTCGCGAGCATCGACGCGCGACGCGAGGGCGACCGCTGGCGTGTCTACACCCGCGGTGGCTCTCACCGCACCGACCTCGACGCCGTGGAGTGGGCGCAGGAGTGTGAGCGGCGCGGCGCAGGTGAGATCCTGCTCACGAGCATTGACCGGGATGGCGCCCGCACGGGATACGACATCGAGCTGACACGGGCCGTCGCCTCTCGCGTGAACGTCCCCGTGGTGGCCTCGGGAGGCGCCGGCTCCGCGGCGCACGTGCGTCAGGTGCTACTCGAGGGCGGCGCTGACGCCGCCCTGGTTGCCGGGATCGTGCACGATGGCGTCTGCTCGGTTC
>DASZRI010000260.1:0-2903 GCA_035549215.1 Gemmatimonadaceae bacterium
CGTGCACGGGCTGCGGCTCCACGGACGCCTGGCATCGGACACCGACCGCTCGTGGATGATCTTCCTGGCGGGGCTGGTGGTGCTGCTGCCGGTGGCCGTCGGCCTCGGGCTCGGCGTGCGCATCGGCGACGAGGCCAGCTCCGCCTATGGCATCTGGGGCGCCTTCGTCGCGGCCTACTGGCGCGAGTGGTTCGGCGGATTCGGCGCATGGGTCGTCGTCGCGCTCGCGCTCTGTGCGCTCACCGCCGTCACGCTGGCGTGGAATCCCCTGCGCATGCTGCTGGGCACGCGGGACACCGGTGCATCCCCCGCGGCGAAGCCGGGCAAGAAGGCGCTCGCGCTCGAGCTGGAGCCTGACCCGCTGGAGATGCCGGCGATCGAGGGTGCCCCCGCAGCCGAACCCGACGCGGCCGTCGACGCGGAGGACCCGGAGGCGGACGCACCACCCGCACCAGCACGGAAGCGGAAGGGCCGCAAGGCGAAGGACGAAGCCGCAGCGGAGCACGACGAGGCAATCGCGGCGGCCATCGAGGCCACGGCCGCGACGCCGGGCGACGCCCTGGCTGACGAGCTGCCGCCCACCGACCTGCTCACCGCACCGCCACCGAGTGCGGGCGACGCCGGCAAGCGCGAGCTGGACGCGATGGGGCAGAAGCTCATGGAGGCGCTGCGCACGTTCAAGGTGGACGGCGAGCTCGTGGGACGCACCACCGGCCCCGTGGTGACGCAGTTCGAGATCGAGCCGGCGCCCGGGGTGAAGGTGCGGCAGTTCGCGAACCTGGCGAACGACCTCGCGCTGGCGATGCGCGCGCCGAGCATCCGCATCGTGGCGCCGATCCCGGGGCGCGGGGCGGTGGGCGTGGAGGTCCCGAACCCGACCTCCGATATAGTAGCATTTCGAGAATTAATCGAGGCGCGCGAGTTCCAGGGCGCGCGCGCCGCGCTGCCGATCGCGCTCGGGAAGGACCTCGAGGGCAAGCCGATCATCGCCGACCTGGCCAAGATGCCGCACCTGCTGATCGCGGGCGCGACGGGATCGGGCAAGTCGGTGTGCGTGAACACCATCATCACGAGCCTGGTGTACCGGCACACGCCGCGCACGCTGCGGTTCCTGATGGTGGACCCCAAGATGGTCGAGCTCTCGGTGTACAACACGCTGCCGCACCTGCGGCACAAGGTGATCACCGACAACCGCGACGCGGCTGCCGTGCTCAAGTGGGCCGTCATGGAGATGCAGGAGCGCTACGAACTCCTGGCCGCCAACAACTGCCGCAACGTGCAGGACTTCAACAAGCGCGTGCAGGACGGCGTGTCGCTCAAGCGGCCCAGGCGTCCCGACGTCGCGTTCGAGGACCTGACGTACACCGGCGACGTGCTGCCGTACATCGTCGTCGTGATCGACGAGATGGCCGACCTGATGATGACGGTGCAGGGCGAGGTGGAGACGCCGATCGCCATGCTCGCGCAGAAGGCGCGCGCCATCGGCATCCACCTGATCCTGGCCACGCAGCGGCCGAGCGTGAACGTGATCACGGGGCTCATCAAGGCGAACTTCCCGAGCCGGATCGCGTTCCGCGTCGCGTCGCAGGTGGACAGCCGCACGATCATCGACGGCGCGGGCGCGGAGATGCTGCTCGGGAACGGCGACATGCTGTTCATCCCGCCGGGCAAGTCGGAGCCGTCGCGCCTGCAGGGTGCGTTCATCTCGGGCGACGAGACCGAGACGCTGATGCACTGGTACGAGAAGCGGCGCGAGGAGCATCGCCGCGCGCGGCTCGCGCAGGGGCTCGTGGTGGAGGATGCCACCGAGGAGGACATCCTCGAGGCGGTCAAGGCGCGCGAGGCGCTCGAGGCGGGGCAGGCCGACGAAGGCGAAGCGGAGGCCGGCGATCGCGACAAGCTGTTCCGCGAGGCGGCGGAGGCCGTCATCCAGCACCAGGGCGGCTCGACGTCGCTGCTGCAGCGCCGCCTGCGCATCGGCTACGGGCGCGCGGCGCGCATCATCGACCAGCTGCACGCCGCCGGCGTGCTCGGCCCGCCGGACGGCTCCAAGCCGCGCGACGTGCTCGTGGGGCTCGAGGACCTGGACCGCATCTGCGGGCCGCGCGCGTGAGGCGGCGCATCATGCTGGTCGCCCTCGCGTGCGCGACGCTGGCCGCGCCCGCCCACGCGCAGGGCACGCCTCCGGTGCCCCCGGCGCGTGCGCCATCCGACACGGATTCCCTCGCGCACGCGCCGCCGGCGCTCGGCATCAACGGGCTGCTGCTGCGCCCGCAGCACCTGCGCTACGAGATGGTGACCGCCGTGCACGACACCGCGCACGTGGTGGGCACGCGCGACGTGGACCTGCGATCGGGATCCTACGGCGCGTACCCGGCGTGGATCGTCTCCGACGTTCGGGGCGGGCGCGTGCCGGGCGCCGACTCCGTGTACTTCAGCACCGTGGACTTCCGGCCGTTGCACTGGTCGTCGGTGCTCGGCGACGCGCGGCTGGCCCTGGAGTTCACGCCGGACTCGATCTACGGCGGGACCAGTGGTCCCACGGGCAACCAGAACATCGCGCTCGGCAACCGCGGCGACCTGCTGGCGAGCGGCACCATGGTGAACCTGGCGCTCGAGCTCCTGCCGCTCACCGTCGGCTGGCAGGATTCGGTGAGCGTGCTGCTCGTGGACCTTGGGACTGCGCGCATCGTGCCCGCCGTGCTCACCGTGGACGGGGAAGAGGACATCGCGGGGCCCGGCGGCGGGCGCGTGCACTGCCGCGTCGTGACGCTGCAGGCGGGCACGATCTCGGCGCGCTACTGGGTGTCCACGGTGAACCCGACGGTGGTGCGCATGCGCCAGGAACTGCCCGACCGGCCGGGCGAGGTGTTCGAGCAGCGCCTGCTGTCGCGGAACTGACG
>DASZRI010000261.1:0-1595 GCA_035549215.1 Gemmatimonadaceae bacterium
CGACGATCCTCGCCGTGCGGATCGTGGCAGGTCACGCACGACATCTGGCGCGCGCAGCCCCCCAGCAGGAAGTCGCGCGCCTCGCCGGACGTGATCGAGCTGCCGCCCGCCGTCCCCCCGTGCCGCTGCCCGCCCTCCCACGTGAACGGGTAACGCGAGAAGAGCACCTGGTGGCAGCGCGCGCAGACGCGGTTGATGCGCTCGGCCCGGGTCACCTCGCGCGCGGCGGCCGTGTCCAGGAACGACGCGCGCGGCGCGAAGTCCGGCAGCAGGAGCGGATCATCGGCGTGCGCGCGGCTGCCGCCGTGACACGCTTCGCAGCCGATCCCCAGCTCGACGAAGTCGCGGGCAGTGAAGTGCGCGCGCAGCTCCCGCGTGCCCCGGCGCAGCGCCGCCTGCGGTCCCGGCGGCAGCGGTGCCTGGCTGCCGACGGTGCGCAGCTCGGTGGCCACCGCCGCGGACAGCGCCTCGCCCTGCCCGGGCGCGACCACGAAATCCAGCCGCTGGCTTTCAGGCAAGAGGCGATCGACCACCTCGCCCTGGTAGGCCGGGGCGCCCGGCCCCTGCAGCGCGCCCCAGATGTCGTCGAAGTACGGGACCGTGTTGTGGCAAAAGATGCAGGTCTGGCTCCAGACGCCGCCCGCGCGCAGCCCAGGGCGCTCCCCCACCAGCACCGAGTAGCCCTTCAGACGAAACGAGCGGGTCTCGAAGACGTACGAGATCGGTAGCAGCAGCTCGGGCCCGGGCAAGGGCGCGCCGTGCGGGTCGACCTCGACGCCCGCGAAGTCCTCACGGTAACGACCTCCGATGACCCGCGTGACCCGATACAGATGCCCCGGCGCGCCCGTCGCAGACTCGAGCGCCACGAAGCGCGCCCCGTCCTTTTGCGTCAGGCGGGCCGTGTCGTCCTTGAACCGGAACACGCCCCCGTCGAACGGGGCCCGAACCTCGGCGGTCTCGGGCACGCGGGTCATCAGGTGCATGGGCGAGCTCTGCCAGGCGGCGGCGATCTCGGCGTGGCACCCGACGCAGCGGGCCGACCCGGCGTAGTCCGACCGCAAGATGTTGCTGGCCACACGGGGCGGTTGCCCGGTGATCGCCGGCGGGCGCGGCCGCCCCGAGGGGGTCGTCCCGCATGCCGCGCCGGCGCATATCAATGAAAGCGCAAGAAACGAGAGGGACGCCGGGCGACCGGTCATCGGACGTTCATGGGGCGGAGCGTACCGCGCACGGCCACAGCGTATCGCGCGGCGACCCGATCCTGATCCTGATCTGATTCGCCGGGCATTGCAGGCGCCGAAGGCGCGCCGTAGGCTTGAGGCATGGTAACGCAGGCACGCTCGGCACCGGCAGCAGAGCCGGCACCGTCGCCGGCGTTCGAGTACCGGTCGCGCCTGAAGGTCGGACGGCTTCCGCTGGTCCACGTGGTCAGCGGGATCGACCCCTCCACCGGCCGTCGGCCCCCCGCCATCGGCGTGGTCGCCGTCGGTCAGGTCGCCGTGGGCGTGGTGGCGATCGGCCAGGTCGCCATCGGCGCGATCAGCCTCGGGCAAGCCGCCATCGCGCTCGGCTGGGGCATCGGCCAGCTCGCGTGG
>DASZRI010000262.1:0-2433 GCA_035549215.1 Gemmatimonadaceae bacterium
CGTCCGAGCTGATGGACCTCGATCGCGCGGTGGAACGCATCAGTCGCGCGATCGACGCCGGCGAGACGATCCTGGTCCACGGCGACTACGACGTGGACGGGATGTGCTCCACGACGCTCATGGTCCGCACGCTGCGTGCGCTGGGGGGGCACGCGGTGCCGTTCATCCCGCAGCGCCTGCGCGATGGCTACGACCTGACCGATGCCGGCGTGCGTGCGGCCCGTGAGGCAGGGGCCACGCTCGTCATCACCTGCGACTGCGGGACCAGCGCGCATGCGCCGGTGCGCACGCTGCAGGGGCTCGGCATCGACGTGATCATCACCGATCACCACCTGCCCGGCGGCCCGCTGCCCGAGGCGTACGCGATCGTGAACCCGCAGCGTCCCGGGTGCCCCTCGGGGGACAAGGGGCTGGCCGCGGTGGGCGTCGCGTTCAAGATCGCCCTCGCGCTCGTGCGCGCGCGCGGCGCCAGCGACGCGCCGGTCTTCGCGATGCTCGACCTCGTCGCGCTGGCCACGATCGCCGACATCGCGCCGCTGCGCGGCGAGAATCGCGTCATGGCGCGCTACGGCCTCCGCCTGATGCAGGAGTCGCAGCACCCGGGGCTGCGCGCGCTCGTTCGCGCGTCCGGCCTGGAGCAGAAGCCGCTCACGGCGGGACGCGTCGGGTTCATCCTCGCGCCGCGCCTGAACGCCGTGGGCCGGCTGGACCACGCGCTCCGCGGCGTCGAGCTGCTCATGTCGGCGAGCGACGCCGACGCCAACCGCCTTGCCCGCGAGTTCGAGGAGCTGAACACGCGCCGGCAGGAGATGGACCGCGCGATGCTCGAGCAGGCCCGGCGCATGGTGCAGGGCATGAACCTGGCCGAGACGTACGGCATCGTCCTCGCGGGCGAGGGCTGGCATCCCGGCGTGATCGGCATCGTCGCCTCGCGGATCGTCGAGGAGTTCGGGCGGCCCACGATCCTCATCGCGCTCGACGGCGACGAGGGAAAGGGCTCCGGGCGCTCCATCTCGGCCTTCGACCTCCACCACGGCATCGGGGCGTGCCGCGAGCACCTGATCCGCTTTGGCGGCCATCGCTCCGCGGCGGGGCTCACCATCGCCCGAGATCGCGTGGACGCGTTCGCGCAGGCGTTCAACGCGGCGGCGCGCGCGGCCCTGAGCCCGGACGACCTCGTCCCGGAGCTTCGCGTGGACCTGGAGCTGCCGCTGGAGTCGGTCACCGCCGACCTCGAGGCGCTGCTGCGGCACCTGGAGCCGTGCGGGGTGGGCAACCCGTCCCCCGTCTTCGTCTCGCGGGACGTCGTGGTGGCTGAGCCGCCGCGCGTCGTCGGCCGGGACGGCCTTCGGCTGGCGTTGCAGCAGGGATCGCGCACGCTCCCGGCCATCGGCTGGGGGATGGCGCCGCTCGCGCGCACGCTGGACGCCGGGAGCACGATCGACGTCGCGTATCGCCTCGAGCGCGACGAATGGAACGGGCAGTCGCGGCTGCAGGCGCGGCTCGCCGACATCCGCTGCTGACGCATGCGCATCATTGCCGGGAAGTGGCGAGGCCGCCGGATCAAGCCGCCGCACGACGAACGCGTGCGCCCCACCGCGGACCGCGTGCGCGAGGCGTGGATGAGCATCGTGAGCGACTGGATTCCCGGCGCGCGCGTGCTGGACCTCTTTGCCGGTTCGGGGGCGCTCGGCCTGGAGGCGCTGTCGCGCGGGGCCGCGGCGGCCGAGTTCGTCGAGAGCTCGCCGGCCAGCCTGCGCGCCATCCGCGAGAACGCCCAGGCGCTCGGCGCCGGCGACGAGGCCATCATCCATCGCGCCGACGCCCTGCGGTTCGCACACGGGCTGGAGCGCCACGCGTTCGACATCGCGTTTGCCGATCCGCCCTACGGGCTCGGCCTGTCGGAGCGCCTGGCCGAGGAGTGGCTCGCGCGGCCCTTCGCGCATATCCTTGGAATCGAGCATCGCCGGTCGGAGACGATGCCGGGCGACGGCGACCGCCGGAGCTACGGCGACACCGTGATCACCTTCTATCGCGACGAATGACGCCCCCCAGCACGCAGCGCATCGCCATCTACGCCGGCAGCTTCGACCCGATCACGCGCGGGCACGAAGACCTGATCCACCGCAGCCTGGCGTTCGTGGACCGGCTCGTGGTGGCGGTGGCCACCAACGTCGCCAAGCAGCCCGTGTTCACGCCGTCCGAGCGCGTCGCGCTCATCCGCGAGACGGTCGGGCACGAGCCGCGGGTCGAGGTCCGCGAGTTCCACGGGCTGCTCGTGGACTTTGCCCGGACCGTCGGGGCATCGCTGCTCATCCGCGGCCTGCGCGCGGTGAGCGACTTCGAGTACGAGTACCAGATGGCGCTCATGAACCGCCACCTGCTGCCGCAACTCGAGACGGTGTTCATGGTCCCGTCGCTGGACACGACGTA
>DASZRI010000263.1:0-3528 GCA_035549215.1 Gemmatimonadaceae bacterium
AGTGGCCCCGCGTGTACGGGTCCTTGACTTCGAGCGCCTCCGCCAGCGACTGGATGCCGGCCAGGAACAGCTCCTCCAGCCGGCGGCTCTGCGCCTGCACGCGTTCCTCGAGCCGCTCCTGGTAGTCGCGGTTCTCCAGCACCAGCCGGCGCCGCTCCAGCGCCTGGCTCACGCGCGCTCGCACCTCTTCCAGGTGGAAGGGCTTGGTCAGGTAATCCATGGCGCCGATCGCGAGGCAGCTCACCGCCACGTCCACGTCGGCTACGGCGGTGATCATCACCACCGCCGTGTCGGGGTAGCGCGCCCGCACTTCGCGCAGCAGCTCCATGCCGTCCATCTTCGGCATGCGCAGGTCCGAGATGACCAGCGTGACGCGCCGCTGCTCCAGCAGGTCCAGCGCCTCACGCCCGTTCCCGGCCTCGAGGCAGTCGAACCCGTCGCCGCGCATCAGGTGCACCAGCACCTGCCGCAGGGGCGGCTCGTCGTCCACGATCAGGCAGGTCGCGCGCGCTGTGCTCGTCATCCAGTCAGGCTCCATCCGTACCGCGTCCCGCTGCGCTCGCCGCCCCGGGACACCGGGATTATCTTACCGGTTCACGCCTTCCCAAGAGATCCGGCATGACCCGCGTTTACGACGACGACCTCGCCGCCGGCTTCGCTACCCGCGCCGTGCATGCGGGGCAGCGCCCCGAGCCGCTCGCCGGGGCCATCATGACCCCCGTGTACCTCACCTCCACCTACGTGCAGGAAGGACTCGGGGAGAATAAGGGCTACGAATACGCACGGGGCAAGAACCCCACCCGCGAGGCACTCGAACGGAACGTAGCAGCCCTCGAGGGGGCCCGCCACGGCTTCGCCTTCGCCAGCGGCGTCGGATGCGTGGACTCCCTCATGAAGCTGTTCCGCGCCGGCGACCACATCGTCTGCGGCGAGAACGTTTATGGCGGCACCTTCCGCCTGTTCGACCGCATCCTGCAGTACATGGGGCTGTCGTTCACGTACGTGGACTCGCGCGATCCGCAGCGCGTGCAGGACGCGGTCACGCCGGCCACCAGGGCCGTGGTCGTCGAGTCGCCGTCCAACCCGCTGATGCGGCTCACCGACATTGCCGCGGTGGCCGACATCGCCCACCGCGCCGGCGCGCTGCTCATCGTGGACAATACGTTTGCCTCGCCCTTCTTCCAGCAGCCGATCGCGCTGGGCGCCGACATCGTGTTCCACTCCACGACCAAGTACCTCAACGGCCACAGCGACATGATCGGCGGCATCGCCGTCGTCACCGACGACGACCTGGCCGCGCGCCTGCAGTTCATCCAGAACGCGGCCGGCGCCGTCCCCGGGCCGCTCGACTGCTGGCTCGCCCTCCGCGGCACCAAGACGCTGCACCTGCGCATGCCACGCCATGACGCCAACGGCCGCGCCGTGGCCAGCTGGCTCGCCGAGCGCATCGGCACCGAGAACGTCAACTACATCGGGCTCCCCACGCACCCGCAGCACGAGCTCGCGCGGCGCCAGATGCGCGGCTTCGGCGGCATGATCAGCATCGAGCTCGGCAGCCGCGAGCGCGCCGCGCACCTGCTCAAGCGCGTGCACGTCTTCTCGCTGGCCGAGTCGCTGGGCGGCGTCGAGTCGCTGATCAGCAACCCGGCCATGATGACGCACGCCTCGGTGCCCCCGGAGCGCCGCCGCGAGCTCGGGATCACCGACGGCCTCGTGCGCCTGTCCTGCGGCGTCGAGGACGTCGAGGACCTGCTGGCGGACCTCGAGCACGCCTTCCAGGGGATGCCCGGCGAGGCCCGGCGTGGCGCCGCCGCCTCGGCCCCCGCGGCCGTGGCGACACCCGCGTGACGCACGGCCCGTAGGGTGAGGTGATGGCTGTACGGCGGGGGCGCCTGCCCCCGCCGCGTCCCTTCCCCTTGCCCCGTCCGACCATGCCTCGCGTCCAGCTCACCCAGATTTCCTCGCGCGCCTGGGAACACCCGGCGGACCGCGCTGCGCTCAACACGCTGCGCGCCATTCCCGGCTTCGACGAGGTCGTGCGCAAGATCGCCGGCTTCTTCGGCGAACGCGGCGTGCGCCAGCTCTTCCTGGCCAACGCCGTCCGCGTGGACGCCCGCCAGCGCCCGCAGCTCAACGCGCGCTTCACCGAGGTCCTCGAGACCCTCGACTGGCCCACGCGCCCGCAGCTCTACGTCACGCAGACGCCCTTCGTCAACGCGGGCGCGGTCGGCTTCGAGGAGCCGTTCATCGTCATCAACTCGGCCACGCTCGCCACCCTCAACGAGGAAGAGCAACGCTTCATCCTCGCCCACGAGCTGGGGCACATCATGAGCGGCCACACGACGTATCGCACCATCGCGATCATCGTGATCACGTTCGGCCTCAGCAACCTGCCCTTCCTTGCGGGCATGGCGCTGCTCCCCTTCCAGCTCGCCCTCATGGAGTGGTACCGCATGAGCGAGATGTCGTGCGACCGCGCCGGCCTGCTCGGCACGCAGGACCTGAACGTCGCCATGGGCAGCTTCATGAAGCTCGCCGGCGGCACGCCCCCCGCGGGCGACGAGGCCAGCCTCGAGGCGTTCATGGAGCAGGCCGCCGAGTACGAGACGGGCGGCAACGCATGGGACACCGTGCTCAAGCTGCTCAACACGGCGTTCCGCGAGCACCCGTTCAACACGGTGCGCGCCGCCGAGCTCCTGCGCTGGCAGGAGACCGGCGCGTACGACACGATCCTGTCCGGCACCTACACGCGGCGCGGCACCGAGGGCGAGCATCCGCTCTCCGATGACTACGCCGACGCGGCCGGCTACTACGGCGAGAAGACGCGCGCCACGCTCCGCCAGTTCGGCGACGTCGTGAACCGCGCCAAGGACGCCTTTACCGAAGCCTGGCGCGGCAGCGGCAGCGGCAGCGGCAATACCGGAACGCCATGAACGTACTCCTGGTCGGCGGTGGGGGACGCGAGCACGCCCTTGCCTGGAAGTTCACGCACGACGATCCCTCCGTCACCCTCATCGCCGCACCAGGCAATCCCGGCATCGCCGAGCTGGCGGACTGCGTCCCCATCCCGGCCACCGACATCGAGCGCCTGCTCTCGCTCGCGCAGGAACGCCGCGTGGACCTCGTGGTCGTCGGCCCCGAGGCCCCGCTCGCCGCAGGGATCGTGGACCGCTTCCGCGAGGCCGGCATCCCGATCTTCGGCCCCACGCGCGATGCGGCGCGGATCGAGACGTCCAAGGCGTTCGCCAAGGACCTGATGGTCGCGGCCGGCGTGCCCACCGCGCGTGCGCAGGTGTACACGGATGCCACGCTCGCCAAGTCGGCGGCCCGCGTCTTCGGCGCGCCGGTCGTCATCAAGGCGTCCGGGCTCGCCGCCGGCAAGGGCGTCATCGTCTGCGAGACGCTCGAGCAGGCCGACACCGCCATCGACTCCATGCTCGTCGGCAACGCCTTCGGCGAGAGCGGGCACGAGGTGCTGGTCGAGGAGTTCATGACCGGTGAGGAAGTGTCCGTGCTCGCGCTCACCGA
>DASZRI010000264.1:0-5338 GCA_035549215.1 Gemmatimonadaceae bacterium
CCAGGCCGCCATGCCCGGACGCGGCGGGCCCGGTGGCGCCGCCGGCGCTGCCCAGGGCGAGCCGCACCCGCAGCCCTACAACCGCGTCGTCACGCGCGAGGCAAAGACGCGCACCGGCATGATCACCGTGCACCGCATCGGTGAGAAGGTGCTGTTCGAGATCCCGCGCGACCAGATGAACAAGGACGAGCTGCTCGTCACCGAGATCGCCAAGACTGCCCTCGGCATCGGCTACGGCGGACAGGCCGTGAGCAATCGCGTCATGCAGTGGCAGCTCCGCGACAACCGCGTGTACCTGCGCAGCAAGTCGTACGAGATCACGGCCGACACGTCACAGCCCGTCTACAAGGCCGTCGAGGCCTCGAACGTCAACCCGATCATCGCCGCGTTCAATGTCGAGGCGTACGGCCCCGACAGCTCCGCCGTCATCGACGTCACGCGCCTGTTCACGCAGGTGCCCGCCGAGCTCGGCCCGGGCCCCCGCGTCCCCGGCAATCCGGACGCGACGCGCTCGTGGATCGAGAGCGCCGTGCCCTTCCCCGACAACCTGAACGTGCACTCCACCGTCACGTACGCCGCGCCCAACGCGGCCGCGGCCGGTCGCGGTGGTGCGGCGGGCGGCTTCGGCCAGACGGGCAACAGCAACCCGTCCAACACCGTCGTCATGAGCTGGAGCTTCCATCGCCTGCCGGACACGCCGATGATGCCCCGCCTCTGCGACGACCGCGTCGGCTACTTCGAGGTGCACACCACCGACTTCAGCGCCGACTCGACGCAGCAGATCAAGGAGACGTGCTTCATCACGCGCTACCGCCTCGAGAAGAAGGACCCGAGCGCGGCCGTCTCCGAGCCCGTGAAGCAGATCGTCTACTACCTGGATCCCGCGACGCCCAAGAAGTGGGTGCCGTGGCTGATCAAGGCGATCGATGACTGGCAGCCCGCGTTCGAGGCCGCCGGCTTCAAGAACGCCATCGTCGCCAAGGAAGCCCCCAACGATCCCGACTGGTCGCCGGAAGACGCGCGCTACTCCGTCGTGCGCTGGCTCCCGTCTACCGTCGAGAACGCCTCGGGCCCCAACGTGCACGACCCGCGCTCGGGCGAGATCCTGAACGCGCACATCCAGTTCTACCAGAACGTCGAGCACCTGCAGCTCACCTGGTACTTCACGCAGGCCGCCGCGGTGGATCCCCGCGCGCGCATGTTCCCCTTCCCCGATTCGCTCATGGGGCGCCTGCTCGAGTACGTGCTCGCCCACGAAGTCGGCCACACCCTGGGCTTCCAGCACAACATGAAGGCCAGCGCGGAGTACCCGACGGATTCGCTGCGCAGCGCGACCTTCCTCGCCAAGTGGGGCCACACGCCCACGCTGATGGACTACTCGCGCTTCAACTACCTCGTGCAGCCCGAGGACCACGTGCCCCTGGACCTGCTCATCCCGCGCATCGGCCCGTACGACATCTGGGCCACGCACTGGGGCTACGCGCCCATCCCGGGCGCGCACACGCCGGACGCCGAGCGCGCCACGCTCGATGCGTGGGCGCGCGAGCAGGACACCAAGCCGTGGCTGCGCTTCACCACCGCCGGTTCGTATGGCTCCGATCCGGGCGAGGAGACCGAGGCCGTCGGCGACCAGGACGCGACGAAGGCCACTGGCTGGGGCATCAAGAACATCAAGCGCGAGATGGCGTACCTGATGCCCGCCACCGTGAAGCCGCTCGACAACTATGAGGACCTGGGCGACCTGTACGGCGGCCTCATCAACCAGTGGCGCACCGAGCTCTCGCACGTCACCAACGTCGTGGGCGGCGTCGAGTCGCAGGACAAGTACGGCAGCCAGAAGGGCATCATCTTCACGCCGGCCACCAGGGCCCGGCAGCGCGAGGCCGTGAAGTTCCTGAACGACAACGCCTTCGCGACGCCGACGTTCTTCCTGGACCAGGACATCCTGCGCCGCATCGAGCCCTTCGGCTCGGTGAACCGCATCACCACCGCGCAGGCCGGCATCCTGAACAGCCTGCTTGCTGACGCCAAGCTCATCCGCCTGAGCGAGAACTCCGCGTTCGCCAAGGCGGGGGATGCGTACACGATCAGCGACATGCTCGCCGACCTGCGCCCCGGCGTCTGGGGCGAGCTCACCACCGGCGGCAAGATCGACACGTACCGGCGTGCGCTGCAGCGGTCGTATCTCCAGATCATGGACCGCAAGCTGAACCCGCCGCCCGTGGCCGCGAACCAGCAGATCCCGGCGCAGTTCCGCCGCCTGCTCGGCCCGCAGGTCGATCCCAAGATGACGGACATCTATCCCGCCATCCGTGCCGAGCTCAAGGCGATTGACGCAGAGGCCCGGGACGCGATCGGCAAGGCGTCGGACCGCGACACGCGCGCGCACCTCGAGGACGTGCGCCATCGCATCGACGAGATCCTGAACCCGAAGAAGTGATTGCAGCGGTGACGCAGGCAGCGGCCGGCCACGAATCGTGGCCGGCCGCTTTCCATTCACGCCACCCGCGTCTCGCACGCTGGCCCCGTCACGGTTGACGCCCCTGTCCCAACCCCTGAAATTCGGCTCACTCCATCCCGAGCCACACCTGCCAGGCAAGACACCGACACTCCTCCAGCGCCGCTGGCTGCTCACCGCGCTCTCCTTTGCCGCGGTGCTCGGCGTGTCGGTCTACACCGTCGCGGGATGGTCCACCCACGGCATCACCTTCCACCTGCCCTGGCAGGCGCACGCCCTTGCCATCCTCGCGCTCGTCGTCGAGGTCGGCGCGCGCAGCGTCAAGCTCACGTGGAGTGCGCGCGCCGTGCGCATCCGCCTGCCGCTCCTCACCTCGCTCCGCACCTGCCTGGCCGGCGACCTCGGCGCCGCCATCACCCCCGCGCGCTCCGGCGCCGAGCCCTCGCGCTACCTCGTGCTCGCGCAGGCGGGCATCCCCGCCTCCAACGCGCTCATCGTCCTCTTCGCCGAGCTGTTCCTGGAGATGCTCTCGCTCGGCGCCGTCGTGCTCATCGTCGCCATCGCCTTCCGTCACGCCGGCTTCGTCCTCGGCGCGCTGGTCGGCGTCGTGGGCGGCTACGCCGCGTTCGTGCTCGGCATCGGCGCGATCGCCGTCGTCATGTCCCGGCGCAACGTCGGCGACACGCCCCCCGCCTGGGCGCGCCGCATCGGGCTGCACGAGGGACGCTGGCGGCTGGTCGCGCAGTGGTTCTCGCACGTGCGCACCACGGTGGACGCGGCACGGGACGTGGAGATCGGCTGGGCCGTGGGTGCGTTCGTGATGAGCGTGCTGCACGTCGCCGTGCGCCTCACCGTGCTCCCGGCGCTCGTGCTGACGTCGGCGTCGTCGGTGGCCCTCGCGCCGCTCGCCCTCTGGCCGCTCGGGCTGCTCTACGGCGCGGCGGTCGTCCCCGCGCCGGGAGGCGGCGGCGCGGTGGAACTGGCCTTCAGGGCAGCGCTCGGCAGCACGATCCCCGCCGGCCTGTTCGTCGCCGCCCTGGTCTGGTGGCGATTCTACACGTTCTACGTGTACATCCTGCTCGGCGCCCTGGCCGCCGGCCGCACCGCCCTCATGGCCGTGCAGAAGACGGAGGAGTTGGAAGAGGAGCTGGAGAAAGCCTGACCGCTTCGCGGTTCCTCACATCTCCCATCTCCCATCTCCCATCTCCCATCTGCAGTTGCCGGTCTTCACATCCCAAATCTCAAATCCCAAATCTGCAGTTCGCAGTTGGCAGTTGGCAGTTCGCAGTTGGCAGTTCGCAGTTGGCAGTTGGCAGTTCGCAGGCCCTACTCTATCTCCCCCTCCATCACCTTCCCCTCCAGCCCCCTCATCATCTTCACGAACGCCCCCGCGATCTCCGGCTCGAACTCCGTCCCCGCGCGTTCCTCCAGGTACCCCAGGACCCGCTCCGTCTCCCACGCATCCCGGTACGGCCGCTTCGTGCGCAGTGCGTCGAACACGTCGCACACGTGCACCAGCTTGCTCGCCTTGTGCGTGTCCCGCGCGAAGTGCCGCGCCGGGTACCCGCCCCCGTTCAGCATGATGTGATGCTCGTACGCCACCGCGGCCGCCATGTCCAGCTCGCGGTCGCTGGCGATGATCAGCTTCGCCCCCTCCACGGTGTGGTTCTGCATCACCGTGCGCTCCTCGTCCGTGAGCTTGCCGGGCTTGTTCAGGATCTCCATCGGGATCCGCACCTTCCCCAGGTCGTGCAGCAGCCCCGCGACCCCGAACGTCCGCACGTCCACCGCGGCCAGCCCCAGGTACTCGGCCAGCGCCATCGTCAGCACGCTCACGTTCAGGCAGTGCGTCGTCGTGTACTGGTCGAACTCCTTGAGCGTGAGCAGCGGCAGCACCAGCTCGCTCTCCCCGTGCATCGCCACGGAGAGTGAACGCACCACCGCCTCCGCCTCCACCAGCGGCAACTGGCCGCGCGCCCCCACCGACTGGTGCATCCACTGCACCGCGTCGATCTCCTCGTGCAGCGAGAACGACAGCGTCGCCGTCGGCACCGCCACCTGCCGCGCCTCCCGCTGCTCGCCGCGGATGCCGATCGCGCCGAACTTGATCGTCGCCCGCCGCGTCGTCCGCGCCTCGGACGTGTCGATCACGCTCAGCGTCAGCCGCGCCAGCACCTGCTCCAGGAAGTCCTCGAACTCGTCGCGCGACACCTCCGCCTCGAACTCCAGCCGCTGCACCCCGGCGTTCGCCAGGCGGCCCGCCCACTCCCAGTCGCGCATCTCGCGCAGCGCCACCGAGCGGTACACCGTCTCCTCGCCCAGGAACGAGAACTCCGGCTTCGGGTCCTCGTGCTGCAGCTCGTGCAGTGCACGGTACGCGCGGTCGATCGCCCGCGTGCGTGCCGGGTGCCCGTCGCTGTACAGCGCCATCGTGGACAGCGCCTGCGCGAACGACGTCAGGAACTTCACCGGATCGCTCATCGCCCCATCCCGCCCGCGCGCCGCGCGCGCATGCTCGTCGTCATGTCCACCGTCATCGCTCGCCGTCCTCCTGCACCGCCGCCATCACCTGCGACATGCGCTGCCCCGACGCCGCCTGCCGGATGTCCGCGTCGCGGCTCTTCGCCGCCAGCGCAATCGCCGGCTTCGCGATCGCCTCGTTGGGCCAGTACGCCGCGAGGGCGCCGAGCGACGCCAGCATTTCCGGGCTCTTGGGCGCGAGCCGCATGCGACGCAGCCATTTCGTGTGCATCACCACGCGCGCCAGCAGCCACGGCACGTCCGCCGCGTTGCGCCGGGCGGCCACGGCGCGGATGCCCAGCGCGCGCAGCGGCGCATCCAGCTCGCCGCGGTCCACGCGCTCGCGGATGATCGGGATCG
>DASZRI010000265.1:0-9035 GCA_035549215.1 Gemmatimonadaceae bacterium
CAGGGGCTGACGGAGCGGCGCACGCGACACGGCAGTGCCCGCGCCGCCGCCCGCCCTGCTGGACGCGCGCCGGGGCGCAGTGTTGATTGTCCTCGTCGCCGACGGCGTGCGCTGCACGCCGGGCCTGCCCGGCGACGCGACTGGCGATCCTTCCCCCACCTCATCCGCGCCCGCCATGCACTTTGCCCGGATCGACTGGATCATCATCACGGCGTCCATCATCGTCTCGTTCCTGCCCGCGCTCTTCTTCTACAAGCGCGCAGGGTCGAGCACGGCGGAGTTCTTCACGTCGGGGCGCGCGGCGCCGTGGTGGCTGGTGGGCATCTCGATGGTGGCGACCACGTTCAGCACGGACACGCCGAACCTCGTGACGAACATGGTCCGCGAGAACGGCGTGGCCGACAACTGGCTGTGGTGGTCGTTCCTGCTCACCGGCATGATGACGGTGTTCTTCTTCGCGCGCATGTGGCGCCGGTCGGGCGTGCTGACGGACCTCGAGTTCTACGAGCTGCGGTACTCGGGAAAGGCGGCGACGTTCGTGCGCGGCTTCCGCGCCGTGTACCTCGGGCTCTTCTTCAACTGCGTGATCATGGCCACGGTGAACCTGGCGGCGGCCAAGATCGCGAACGTGGTGCTCGGGTGGCCGCCCTGGCAGACGCTGGCCATCGCGTCGGTGATCACGATCTTCTTCGCGTCCGTGTCGGGGCTGTGGGGCGTGCTGGTGACGGACTCGATCCAGTTCACGATCACGATGACGGGCACGTTCGCGGTGGCGTACTTCGCGCTCAAGCAGCCGGAGGTCGGCGGGCTGCACGGGCTGTTCAGCAAGGTGGACCCCAGGCAGCTCAACCTGCTGCCGGACTTCGGCAACTGGCCGGTGGCGCTTTCCGTGCTGATCATCCCGATCACCATCCAGTGGTGGTCGGTGTGGTACCCGGGGGCCGAGCCGGGCGGGGGCAGCTACATCGCGCAGCGGATGCTCGCGTCCAAGACGGAGAAGGACGCGCTCACGGGCACGCTGTTCTTCAACGTGATGCACTACGCGCTGCGCCCGTGGCCGTGGATCATCGTGGCGCTGGCGTCCATGATCATCTACCCGGACCTCGCGTCCATCCAGCACACCTTTCCGCACCTCGATCCCAAGCTGCTTGGCAACGACATCGCATATCCGGCGATGCTGCGCTTCCTGCCGGCGGGGTTCCTCGGGCTGATGGTGGCCGGGATGCTGGCGGCGTACCGCTCGACGATCGAGACGCACCTGAACTGGGGGACGTCGTACCTGGTGCACGACTTCTACCGGCGGTTCCTGAAGCGCGACGGCACGGAGCGGCACTACGTGTTCGTGGGGCGCGTGGTGACGGCGCTGCTCATGGTGTGCGCGGCGCTGCTCACCTTCGGGCTGGACACGGCCAAGGAGAGCTTCGACCTGATCCTCTCCGTCGGCGCGGGCACGGGGCTCATCTACCTGCTGCGCTGGTTCTGGTGGCGCATCAACGCGTGGAGCGAGGTCTCGGCGATGGTGAGCTCGTTCCTCGTGGCGCTCGGGTTCTTCGTGGCGCGCAAGATGGGCGCGCAGACGCCGGAGTACGTGTCGCTCGTGGTGACGGTGGCGACGACCACGGTGGTGTGGGTCGTGACGACGTTCCTCACGTCGCCGAGCGACCGTGCGCAGCTGGTGCGCTTCTACAAGCTGGTGCGTCCCGCCGGGCCGGGGTGGACGGAGTTCCGCCGTGAGACGGGGCTGGGCCCGTCGCCGGACAGCCTGCCGCAGGCGATGCTCGGCTGGATGTTCGGGTGCCTGTTCGTGTACTCGGCGCTGTTCGGCACGGGGAGCTTCCTGTATGGGCGCACGCCGCAGGCGATCATGTGGAGCGTGCTGTTCGTGCTGAGTGGCATCGCGCTGGTCGTGCTGATCCCGCGGCTGTGGTCCGGAGGGGAGGCGCTGCCGTCGGATGGATGAGTCGTGGCCCGCGGTGACGCGGGCGGTGATCATGGCGCGTGGGCTGGGCACGCGCATGCGGCGCGACGATGCCGCGGCGCAGCTCGATGACGCGCAGGCGCAGGCGGCGGCACAGGGGCTCAAGGCGATGATCCCCATCGGGCGGCCGTTCCTGGACTACGTCCTGAGCGCGCTGGCCGACGCGGGCTACCGCGACGCGTGCCTGGTGATCGGCCCGGAACACGACGCCGTGCGCGACTACTATATGAAGGTCGCGCCGCCCAGCCGGGTGCGCGTGTCGTTCGCCATCCAGCAGGAGCCCCGCGGCACTGCCGACGCGGTGGCGGCCGCCGAGTCGTTTGCGCAGGGCGATCGCGTGCTCGTGCTGAACGCGGACAACTACTATCCGGTGGACGGGCTCGCCGCGCTGCGCACGCTGCCCGGGTCCGGGCTGCTGGGATTCGAGCGCGATGCGCTCGTGCGCGAGAGCAACATCGAGGCGGAGCGCGTACGCGCCTACGCGCTGCTCGCGCTCCACGACGACGGCTCCCTGGCGGCGATCATCGAGAAGCCGGACGATGCGACCTTTGCACGAATGCACGACGCACCGGTGAGCATGAACGTGTGGGTGTTCACGCCCGCGATCTTCGAGGCGTGCCGGCGCGTGCGTCCGTCGCCACGCGGCGAGCTGGAGCTGGCGGATGCGGTGCGCATCGCCATGACGGAGCTGCACGAGCGGTTCGACGTGATCCCGATCCGCGCCGGCGTGCTGGACCTCTCGCGTCGCGCGGACATCGCGGCGGTGAAGGAGCGCCTGGCGGGCGTGGAGGCGCGGCCGTGATCAGCCCGATGCGGAACCGTGGTTCATCGAGGGGCGGGTGCATGGTTGGCTTGGTTCATGGATGACATGATTCGGGAGCGGCTTGCCTCGGCCGGCATGACGCCAGCCGCCGCCGGCGCAAAGGCCGTGCTGTTCGCGCGCGCGACGGATGCGCTGCGCGCCATGCGGCCGGCGACGTCCGACGCATTCGCGTTCTGGGTGCCGGGGCGCGTGGAGTTCCTGGGCAAGCACACGGACTATGCCGGCGGGCGGAGCCTGCTGTGCACCGTGGAGCGCGGCATCTGCCTGGTGTCCGCGCCGCGCGACGACGCGACGATTCGCATCACCGACGTGTCGCTGGGCGACTCGGCCACGTTCGCGATGGACCCGGAGCTGCATCCGCCGATCGGCCACTGGTCCAACTATCCGATGACGGTGGCACGGCGGCTGGCGCGCAACTTTCCCGGCGCACGTCGCGGTGCCGACATCGCGCTGGCCAGCGACCTGCCACTGGCGTCGGGGATCAGCAGCTCGAGCGCGTTCGTCGTCGCCGTGTTCCTGGCGCTCGCGGCCGCGAATGCGCTGGATGGCGACTCGCTGTTCCGTGCCGAGGTGCCGGACGACATCGCGCTCGCATCGTACCTGGGGTGCGTGGAGAACGGCCAAAGCTTCGGCGCGCTGGCAGGCGATCGCGGCGTGGGCGTGTTTGGCGGGAGCGAGGACCAGACGGCGATCCTCTGCTGCCGGCCCGGCATGCTCAGCCAGTACAGCTTCTGCCCGGTTCGGGGCGAAGGCGCGGTGCCATTTCCGCCGGGGCACGTGCTCGCGATCGCGAACAGCGGCGTGATCGCGGAGAAGGCCGGCGCGGCGCGCGATGCGTACAACCGCGCGTCGCTGTCCACGCGTGCGCTGGTGGAGCGCTGGAACGAGGGCACGGGGCGCACGGACGCCGTGCTGGCAGATGCGATCGGCAGCGCGCCGGACGCGGCGGATCGCCTGCGCGCGATGGCCGCGTCGTGGACCGACGGCGCCTTTCCCGCCGAGTACCTGGTGAACCGGCTGGACCAGTTCGTGGACGAGAGCACGCGGATCATTCCGGCGGTGCGCGCGGCGCTCGAGCACGGGGACCTGGCTCGCGTAGGTGCGCTGGTGGCGGGCTCGCAGGCGAACGCCGAGTCGCTGCTCGGCAACCAGGTGCCGGAGACGGTCGCGCTGGTGCAGATGGCGCGAGAGGCCGGCGCGGTCGCGGCGTCCGCATTCGGCGCGGGGTTCGGCGGCAGCGTGTGGGCGCTGGTGCAGGCGCGCGACGCCGACGCGTGGGCGCAGGAGTGGCTGTCGCGCTACGGGCGCGCATTTCCCGCGGCTGCGGTGCGTGCGTCGGTGTTCGTGACGCCCGCCGGTCCGCCGGCGGTGCGACTGGGTCGGGTGGCGCCTCTTGGCGGGAGCGCGCCCGGCGCGCATCTTGGCGCATGAACCACGCGCGCCCGCCGCAGGAGTGACCTCCGATGATCGAGCGACTGGTGCAGGCGGTGGACGCGATCGCGAGCGCGCACGATGCCGAGGCGGTGCATGCGGTGGCCGGCGACCTTGCCGACGGGCTGCTGCTGGTGTCGGACTGCATGCAGCTCACGCTGGCCGATGACGACCGCGCAGCACTCAACGCACTGGGGGCCGCGGTGGAGCGCATGGAGCGCGGTGCCGCGGGCGCGGAAGCGCTCGGGGAGGCGCGGCGGCTGGCGCGGCTGGCGCAGGCGCGGTTCCACGCCGGGCAATCGTGAGGGCGGCGCGCATGGCGATCCGGAAGATCGTGGGTTTTCACCAGGATGAGGAGCAGCACTGGGTGGCCGAGCTGGAGTGCGGGCACGGCCAGCATGTGCGGCACGATCCGCCGTGGCAGGTGCGGCCGTGGGTGGTGACACCGGAAGGGCGCGCGCGCTTTCTTGGAACGACGCTGGACTGTCGCAAGTGCGACGACGGCGTGCCGGTGCCGGGACGCGACGGCGCGTAGGGGTCTTCCGGCCCGGGATTGCGTGCCGGGGCCCTGACGCCGGCTGCTGACGATGGTGCAGGACTGCGGGTGGACATTCAACGCACGAGGTTCGCATGTGGAAGGATTTCAAGGAGTTCCTGATCAAGCAGAACGCGATCGCCCTGGCCATCGCCGTGGTGATCGGCGCCGCGTTGAACACGGTGGTGCAGGCGATCGTGAATGACATCGTGCTGCCGCTCGTGCAGCTCGTGTCGCCGTCGGTGAAGTGGCAGGACTGGAACCTGGGCAACTTCAAGTTCGGCGACCTGGCCAGCGCGGTCCTGAACTTCTTCATCGTCGGCTTCGTGGCGTGGCGGATCAGCAAGATCTTCGTGAAGGAGCCGCCCAAGGGCCCGCCGACCACCAAGGCGTGCGGCTTCTGCAAGATGACCGTGGACATCGGCGCGACGCGGTGTCCGCACTGCACGAGCCAGCTCGCCGGGTGAGTTCGGCTGGCGCCGGCGCGTACGCGCGGATCTACGCGGTCGTGCGCCGGATCCCGAAGGGGCGCGTGGCCACCTACGGACAGGTGGCCACGCTCGCCGGGCTGCGGGGCCACGCCCGGCAGGTGGGCTACGCCATGGCGGCGCTGCGCGACGGGTCCGTGGTGCCCTGGCACCGCGTGATCAACGCGCAGGGGCGGGTGAGCCCGCGCAAGGGCGAGCCGGCGGGCAGCCTGCGCCAGCGCCTGCTGCTGGAGCGCGAGGGCATCGTGTTCGACGCGCGGGGTGCCGTGTCGCTCACGCGGTATCAGTGGGCACCTCGCGCGGCGCGCGGCTGATCGCTATCGTGTCGCAGCGGCGCCGACGCCGCGCACATCCCGGAGCGACAGCATGATCGACTGGTTCTCCCGACTCTTCGCGCACCTGCAGTGGGCGGACGAGCGCGCGCTCGCGTCGTTGCGCCAGGGCGTCAACCATCCCCATCGCGCGCTGGAGCTCTACGCGCACATTCTCGGCTCCGAGCACACCTGGCTGAGCCGCATCAATGACACGGCGCCGACGGTCGCGGTCTGGCCGTCGCTGAGCCTGGAGGCCTGCGAATCGCTGGCGCGCGAGAATCACGCCGCGTTCGCCGCGCTGCTGCAGGGGCTGGACGAGGCGGGGCTGGCGCGCGTGGTGCACTACCGGAACTCCACGGGCGCGGAGTTCGACTCCACGGTGTCGGAGATCCTGACGCATGTGGCGCTGCACGGGGCGTACCATCGCGGGCAGGTCGCCGCGCTGGTGCGCGCGGCCGGCGACGCGCCGCAGGCGACGGATTTCATCGTGTACGCGCGCAGCGGCGGCGTCGCGTGAGCCGCCGCGTCCTTCACGGGCACGCATGAGCCTCCTCCCGTCGCATCCGCAGCCGCGCGGGCCGATGGGCCATCGGGCGCCGCGCTGGCACAAGCCGCTGCCGCCGCGCCGGCTATTCTATCGTCGCATGGCGCGCCATGGCGTGCTCGGCGGCGCGATGGTGCTCGGCGCGCTGCTCATCGGCGTGTGCGGATACCACGTGACGTCCGGGCTGCCGTGGCTCGATTCGCTGGTGGACGCGAGCATGATCCTGTCGGGCATGGGGCCGGTGGATCCGATCAGGAGCGACGCGGGCAAGTGGTTCGAGTCGTTCTACGCGCTGTTCAGCGGCGTGGTGTTCATCACGTCCGTGGGCGTGCTGTTCGCGCCGGTGGTGCACCGGTTCCTGCATCGCTTCCACCTGGAAGTGGCGGCCGAGGACGAGCCGACGCACGAGGCGTCGCCGCCATCCACGGACCTGGCGCCGTGAACCGGCGCCCGCCCGGCGCGGCGACCAGCGGCTGCCGCGCGGCGGGTTGACCGAATCATTACAAGTCCGGCGCAGGTCCCGCGCTTGACAGGCCGGTGTCCGCAGGGCAACATCCACTCGTGAACATGACTCGCCGCGCCTACGCGTACGCCTGGTGGTATTCGACCCCGCACACGGGCCGAAGCCGGAGGCGTTAGCGCGCACAGCGCAGCGAGCACCAACTCCGAGGCGGTCCGTGATGATCACGGGCCGCCTTTTCGTCTTCCGCCACCCCCCATGAGGTCCCCATGCTGGACATGCATCGCGACATCCGGAACGTCGAACCCCGCTTCATCGAGCAGCGGTGGGCGGAGTACACGGGGGAGGAGCACGACGTGTGGGGGCTGCTGTACGCGCGGCGCATGCGGACGCTCAAGGACACGGGGAGCAGCGTCTATTTGAAGGGGCTGGACCGCATCGGGATCTGCCCGGACTGCGTGCCCGACCTCGAAGTGGTGAACGCGAAGCTGGCCGAGGTGACGGGGTGGCGGGCGATGCCGGTGGAGGGGTTCCTGCCGGCGCCGGAGTTCTTCCGCTGCCTGTCGCGGCGCCAGTTCCCCACCACGGTCACCGTGCGTCCGCGGGCGCAGCTCGACTACCTGCCGGAGCCGGACATCTTCCACGACGTGTTCGGCCACGTGCCGCTGCACGCGAGCCCGGCGTTCGCGGACTACCTGCAGCGCTTCGGCGAGATTGCGTGCCGGGCGGAGCGTGAGGAGCAGATCCGCGGAATGGCGCGGCTGTTCTGGTTCACGGTGGAGTTCGGGCTGGTGAAGGAGGACGGCGCGACGAAGGTGTACGGCAGCGGGCTCATCTCGTCGCACGCGGACGCGGCCAACGCACTGGGCGGCACGTGCGAGCGTCGTGCGTTCTCGGTGGAGGCCGTGCTGGCGCAGCCCTTCGAGACGGATCGCATGCAGGACGTGCTGTTCGAGATCGACACCTTCGGGCTGCTGTTCCACGCGGTGGAGGAAGCAGCAGAGCGGCTGGGGATTCCGCGTGCGGTGTGAGGCGCGCATCTTCCCGGCATGACGACAGCGTGGATGGCGCGGGCGAGCCGCGTGGTGATGATGGTGTCGCTCGCTGCGGTGGCGGCGTGCGGGAGCAAGGCGAAGCAGCAGGCGCCGGCCGCGGGCGCGCGCGAGACGGCGGCTGCGTCGGCGCCGGGCGGCAAGCCCGCGTGTCCGCACGACGGCTCGTGGTCGGAGTGCACGGTGCTGGAACGGCTGCAGCGCTCCGGCCTCGTGGCCCAGCGGGACTCGTCGGCGGCCGAGGAGAAGGGGCTGGCCCAGCGCGGCATGCTGATCCACCTGGGGAGTGCGTCGCTGGAGGTGTTCCTGTTCCCGGATTCCGCGGCGCGCAAGGCGGCGGAGAAGGGGCTGGATACGACGCAGTTCGTCGGGTACATGGACCCGCAGGGGATCCGGGCCGAGCGGTCGCTGATCCGCTCGGCGAACCTGCTGGCGCTGCTGGACAGCAAGCGGGACGTGCAGCGGCAGCGCGTGGGCGACGCGCTCACGGCGGGGCCGCCGCAGAAGAGCGATCGGTAGGACCCCTTGTCTTCCTGGGCGATCCTCGGGCTCTGGACGATCCCAGCGCTGCTCTCGGCGCTGGAGACCGTCGTGTTCGCCCGGATGACCGGGCACCCGATCTCGCCCGTGCGCGCATTCATCGCCGAGGCGCCGCAGTGGTATGGATGGGCGCTGCTGACGCCGGTCGTCGCCGGGCTTGGCGAGCGATTCCCGCTGCGGCGGCCCTTGCGCGCGCGCGTGATCGTCGTGCACGCACTGGCCAGCCTGTCCGCGAGCCTGCTCGTCGCATGTGCCGACGCGGTGGTGAACGCCGCCGTGCGGCCGTCGCCCGGCGGCGTGCCGACCGGCATCTGGAACTGGTTCGTGTCCGGGCTGCCGGTGACGACGCTGGTGTACTTCGCGATCATCGGGATTGCGTACGCCCTGCGAAGCGCGGCACGGCTCCGCGAGCGCGAGCAGCGGGCCGCGCATCTCGAGGCCGAGCTTCGCCAGGCGCAGCTTGGCGCGCTGCGCATGCAACTGCAGCCGCACTTCCTGTTCAACGCGCTGAACGCCGTGATGGCGCTGGTGCGCGACCAGGACACGACGCGCGCCGTGCGTGCGCTCTCGCTGCTGAGCGACGTCCTGCGCACGACCGTGAATGCCGGTGACGCGCTCGAATCCACGCTCGGCGACGAAGTGGAGTTCGTGACGCGGTACCTCGAAATCGAGCGGATCCGGTTCGGCGAGCGGCTCACGGTTGCCGTGCGCGTGCCCGGCGACCTCAAGGACGCGCTGGTCCCCGTGTTCGTGCTGCAGCCGTTCGTCGAGAACGCGCTCAAGCACGGCATCCTGCGCGGCCGCGAGGGAAACGAGGTCGTCGTCTCGGCGGCGGCGCACGGCGGGACGCTGGCGCTCGTCGTCCGCGAC
>DASZRI010000266.1:0-2734 GCA_035549215.1 Gemmatimonadaceae bacterium
CGTGTCGCGGCGCCCAGACGTGTACACGCGCCCGGGCGCCCGCGACCGCATCCTCGACTATATCGGGTCCCTGGGCCAGGACCCGTAAGCGGCTACTTCTTCAGCGTCGCGCCGGTCAGGATCGCAACGCCGCTCAGCGTCGTCTGCGCAGCGTTGAGCCCGAGCCGGAAGTCCTTGTCGCTGTACGTGGTGAACACGTCCGTCGGCTGGTGCCAGTTCGGGTCCCAGCCGGCGCCGATCTGGGCGCCGCGCTCGTTCTCGCGCAGGCTGATCGCCGGCACGAGGTCCTTGAACGGGTCGGAGTCGGTGTTCGTCATGTGGTTGCCGACCTGCGCGGGATAGTCGGTGGCGTACTTCTCGTTCGCCGCCTTGAGCTTCCAGGCCAGCTCCTGCGACGCCGCGGCCATCTTCGAGTTGCTCTGGAACTCGATGTTCACGTCCGCCTCGGGCCGCTGCTCGCGCGACACCGTGCCATCCGCGCGCGGCATGCCGTGGTCCCACATCATCATGTCGTGCTGGATCATGCCGAGCCACTTCGGCTCCGGATACTTGCCCGACCCCGCCGGGTCCTCCTTGCCCTGCAGCGCGGCGCGCTGCTGCACGTAGGCGCGCGCGCCGTTGAGCCCGGTCTCCTCGTTGTTCCACAGGATGAACCGGATCGACCGATCGGTCTTCACGTCCGGGCTGCTGAACACGCGCGCCAGCTCCATCACCAGCGCCGTGCCCGAGCCGTCGTCGTTGGCGGCCTGGCCGTAGCCGATGCCGTCCATGTGCCCGCCGACGATGTACATCTCGTCAGGATGCGTCGTGCCGACCTTCGTGCAGTACACTTCCTGCCGCTCGCCCGGCGTGGACGGCTGCATGTCCATCGCGCGGATGGCCGAGTCCGGCTGCAGGTCGGGGTTGTTGTTCACGCCGATGCGCGCCTTGGTGCCCCACAGGCGCGACCCGCCGGGGCCCTGGTTGCCCTCCGGCACGCGTCCCTGCGGAAGTCCCTCGGGTGCCGGCATCGCGGCACGCTGGCCCGGGCCGCCGGCGCGCGGCGGCGGCGGCTCATAGGTGTACGTGATGCGCTGCGTGTTGGTGCAGCCGTAGCTCTTGAGCTGGGCCTCGATCCAGTCCACCGCCGCGCGGTTGCGGTCGGTGCCCTGGCGCCGGTCGCCGAACTGCGTGAGCCCCTTGATGGTGGCCTTGTACTTCTCGAGGTCGAGCCGGCTCACCAGCACCTGCACCGGATCGTCGGACGCGGGCTGCTGGGCTGCGGCGGGCACTGAGACGGCAGCGGCGATCGCGCAGCCGGCAAGCACGGAAAACGAGATACGCATGAAACCCTCGGTGGCGGGAGCGATACGCGGAGGAAGATAGGCCGCGGTCGCGGCGTCTCGCCAGCGACAACGCACCCGCCACCGGTTTCGTTGTGCCCCGGCGTCAGGGCGTGATGAACGTCCCCGCCCGCAGCTCGCTCAGCGCCTGGCGCAGCTCGTCTTCCGTGTTCATGACGATCGGCCCGTACCACGCCACGGGCTCCTCGATCGGCGCGCCGGAGACGAGCAGGAACCGGATGCCGTGCTCGCCGGCCTGCACCACGACCTCGTCCCCGCTGTCGAACAGCACCAGCGAGCGGTCGCCGGCGTCCTCGCGCACCACGGTCTCCGACGACGAGCCGTCGGCGCCCACCCGCTCCGTCTGCACGCCCAGCGGATGCGACGCGTCGCGGAAGGTCCCGCTGCCCTCGAACACGTACGCGAACGCGTGGCGGTACGTCTCCACCGGCAGGCGCTTCCGCTTGAGCGGCGGCACCCACACGTCCAGGTACCGCGGCTGCGCGGCCACGCCGTCCACCGGGCCCGCCTTGCCCCAGAAGTCGCCGCAGATCACGCGCACCACGGTGCCGTCGTCATCGGTGATCTCGGGAATGTCCTTCGAGGCGATGTCCTGGTAGCGCGGATCCGTCATCTTGAGCGACGACGGCAGGTTGGCCCACAACTGGAAGCCGTGCATGCGGCCGTGCGCATCGCCGCGCGGCATCTCCTGGTGCAGGATCCCGCGTCCCGCCGTCATCCACTGGACGTCGCCCGGCCCCATCGAGCCGCGGTTCCCCAGGCTGTCGCCGTGCTCCACGTTCCCTGCGAGCACGTACGTGATCGTCTCGATGCCGCGGTGCGGATGCCAGGGGAATCCGCGCAGGTAGTCCTCGGGACGCTCGTTGCGGAAATCGTCGAACAGCAGGAACGGGTCGAACTCTTCCGTATTGCCGAAGCCGAAGGCGCGGCGGAGCTTCACCCCCGCGCCCTCGATTGTCGGCACCGCCTGCACAATGCGCTTCACCGGCCGAATGGACATCTGTACTCCTTGTGGCGGCGGGTCATCACCCGCGTCTGCTGCAAGCTATCGAGGCGCGCCAGCCCCCCCCCCCGCCCCGTGCGCTGGTCAGTTGCCGCCCAGCGCGTCGTGCAGGAACCGGGTGAGCCGGTGCCACGCGTCGGTGGCCGGCGCCGTGTTCGTGGCCGGGTCGCGGTCCACCCACAGCCAGAACCCGTGCTGCACCGGGTCATAGATGTGGATGTCGTTCTTCACGCCAAGCGAGTCGAGGACCGTGCGGAAGCGCGCGATCTGCTCGGCCGGGATGCCGTGATCCTGGCCCGCGAAGGTGCCGTAGATCGGGTGGTGCAGGCGCGCGAGCTGTGCCGGATCCGTCACCAGCGAGCCATAGAAGATGGCCGTCGCGTCGTGC
>DASZRI010000267.1:0-5422 GCA_035549215.1 Gemmatimonadaceae bacterium
CGAGCAGGTTCAGCGTGCCATACTTCGTGAGCGGAATCTGGAAGACCCGGAGCGCGATCGTGGCGGCGATCAGGACCGCAATCCCCACGCCGTGCGACGTCCACCGCAGGTTCGTGGCGAGCGCCGCGAGCAGGACCGCGAGGCCCAGCCCACCCACGATGCGACCGTAGTACTTCAGGAAGCCCGACACGTCGTCAGGTCGCGTCGATGGCCCGACGCATGGAGGACGCCAGCGCAACGGCGGCGTCCACGCCCTCCTCTGCCGCGCGCACGAGCGCGCTGCCGACCACCACGCCATCCGCCAGCCGCGCGACGGCGGCCGCCTGCTCCGGCGTGGAGACGCCGAAGCCCACGCAGATCGGCAGGTCCGTTGCCGCCCGCAGCCGGGCGATCGTCCCCGGCAGCTCGGCCGAAAGCTGATCCTGCATGCCGGTGACGCCGAGCCGGCTGATCAGGTAGACGAAGCCGCTGCCATGCGTCGCGATCTCGCGCATGCGCTCGACGGGGGTCGTCGGCGCCACGAGCCGGATGAACGCCAGCGGCCCCTGGCCGAACCACTCTTCGAGCTCCGGGTCCGCGCCCACGGGCAGGTCCGTCACGAGCACGCCATGCACGCCCGCCTGTGCGGCGCGCACCAGCGCGTCGCGCCCGGCCGCAAGCACGGGATTGAGGTAGCTGAAGAGCACCACCGGGATCGGCAGCGCCGCCTGCTGGATGAGGTCCAGCACGCGGTCGAAGGTCATCCCATGCGCGAGCGCGCGCTGCGAGCTCGCCTGGATCACCGCGCCGTCGGCGAGCGGGTCGGAGAACGGCACCCCGACCTCAATCACGTCCGCGCCCGCCGCGGCAAGCCCGCGCATCAGCGCGACGGACTGCTCGGGATCGGGGTGTCCAGCGGTGATGTAGGGAACCAGCGCCTTGCGCCCGGCGGCGCGCAGCGCCGCGAAGCGTTCACGAATTGCGTCAGACGAAATAGTCACCGACACGGATGCCGTAGCGTTCGGGATTCTCGGTCTTGATGATCGTGCGCAGGAACCGCCCATCGGCGTCCCGGTCGGCCAGGTCCACGACGTCGCCGGGGAACACGAGGTTGCCCATCGGGTCGCTGATGATGCGCACCAGCGGCCGCGACAGCATCTCGGCGATGGGGTTGATCGCGTGCACGATCGCGAGCTCGAAGGTGTCAAGCACGACCAGCGTGCCCACCGGATAGATCCCCGTCAGGTTGACGAACGCCTTGACCAGCACCGGATCCATGCCGCGGCGCGGGTTGTCGCGCATCTCCTGCATCACCTGCGCGGGATTGAGCGGCACGGTCTGGTATGCGCGCCGTGACGTCGCGGCGTCGAAGCCATCCGCTACCGCGACGATCTTGCTGTACATGCTCACCTGGCGCGGCCGGATCGGGCGGGGATATCCCGTCAGGTCCGCCTTCATGTGGTGCTCCATCGCGACCACCATCGCGCGGTATGGATACTCCTGCTGGCCACGGAGCTGGAACAGGGACAGCACGCCAAGCCAGGGATGCGATGCGATCAGGCGCCACTCATCGTCGGTGAGGCTGCCGGCCTTGTTGAGCACGTCGACCGGGACGCGCGACTTGCCGATGTCATGGAACAGCGCCGCAAGCCCGAGGTCATAGAGCTGCAGCTTGGACAGCCCCAGGCGCTTGCCGATGGCCACGGAGAAGATGCAGACGTTCACGCTGTGGGTGAACGTGTACTCGTCGTAGTCGCGGATGGCCGTGAGCCCGATCAGCGACGTCTCCTCGTTGAGGATCTGGTCCACGATCCCCTGCACGACGCGCTTCACCTTCTTGATGTTCGGGCTCTTGCCGATGCGGACCGACGTCATCAGGTCCTTGGTCACGGCCACGGACTGCGTGTACGTCCGCTTGGCCCGCTCCTTGACCTTTTCCTCGTCGTCGTCGCCCTGCTCCGTCGGCGGGCCGAGCACGAACGTCGCGACACCGGCCCCCTGCAGTTGCGCGGCGAGCCCGTCGAGGCGCAGCGAGGGCGGCTCCTTGCTTGGCGCCTGCAGCAGCGACAGGAAGACCAGCCAGTCCTTGGGCGCCGAGCCCTCCAGCACCTGCAGCACGCCCACGCCGCTCGCGCGGAAGAGCGACAGGATGTGGCTGAAGCTGGCGTAGTTGTCGAGGTCGATGCGCAGGCGGGTCGCATTCACGAAGATGAACTCACCCGAGGCGCGGACCTCGAGTTCCTGTTCCTCGCGGAGCATCTCGCCCGCGCGCGCCGCGAGGTCCGCCAGCGCCTTCTGCACCGCGGCGTTCTCCACCGGGTACATCTTGATCGAGCGCAGCGCGGCGTACATGTCGCGGATGAGGTCGCGTCCTGCACGGCGGACGAACGAGTCGCCCGCCGCGGTGCCGGTCTGCGCGCTCATCTCCACCGTGGCGCGGGCCAGCGCCTGCGTGGATCGCGGCGTCGGGACGCCGGAGCCCGGCGGCAGCGACTCGCTCATCAGGCGCCCCCGCGCAGTGCCTTGTTCACGGCGTTCCGCACCACGACATCCTTCTCACCAGACGCCTTCCGCAGGCTCTCCTGCGCGGCCGGCGTGCTGATCCGACCCAGCGCCATCGCGGCGCACGCGCGAATCTCCGGCTCCTCGCGCCGCCCCAGGAATCCCTTGCCATTGAGCACGCTGTCCAGGTAGCTCACGCCGGCGTCACCGGCCAGCGATCCATACGCCTCGAAGAACGCCACCTTCTCGGTGAGGTCCGCCTCGCGCAGCGGCTTGCCCTTCACCGCGGCCTCGACGCGCGCCAGCACCGGGCGGTAGGAGCGCGACGCCAGCGCCCGCACCGCGGCCACCCGCGTGTCGCGGTCGCCATCGGCGACCCACCGCTCCAGCGCCTGCAGCGCGCCCGGCGACCCGATCTCGCTCAGCGCCTGCACGCACGGCGCACGCAGCTCGGCCGTCGTTTCCATCAGCTTGGAGATCGGCGCCACGGCGGCCTGCGTCTTCAGCGCGCCCGAGCGACGCACCGCCTCGAGCGCGACCACGGAGTCAGTGGACAGCACCAGCTTCACCAGCTCGCCCGTGTTCGCGGACGCGAGCCGACCCGCCGCCTGCTCCAGCAGCGGGCGGAGCCGAGGGTTGTCCAGCCGGCTCAGCCACGAGAATACGGTGCCCAGCGCACCAGGCCGGAGCTGTTCGAACAGTTCCGTCATCTCTTCTGCCGGCGGCAGCTCGGGCGCCGAGTCGAGCGACTGCAGGAGCTGTCCCAGTGGCTCGGGCATGCTGAGGCGCGACGGCAGCTGCGACAGGCGCTCCCGCTGCTCGGGCGTCACGCTCTCGCCGCGCTGCACCGCCACCTGCGCCTCGCGCAGCACGTATGCCACGGTGCGGAAGTGTCCCCCGGCCAGCAGGTACAGCATCAGCGCCTCGAGCAGGTCGCAGATCTCGGCCCGGATGGCCGTGTCCACCTGGCGCTCGTAGATGTCGAACAGGATCGCCGCAACGTTCTGCCGCAGGTCCTCGCGATACTCGCGGGCGATCTCGCCCTGCAGGTACTCGATTTCCTTTTCGTCCAGGAAGTACAGCGTGGCGTCGAAGTCGGACAGGTTCACGACACCGGCGCGGGACTCCTGCGCCTCCGGCTCCGCGATCGCCGACCGCACGTCCTCCGGAGACACGGCCGGCGCCTCGTCTGCACCGTCTTCGAGGTTGGGCGCGGGCTCGAGCCCCAGGTCCACATACCGGTACTTCAAGTTCAGGAAATCGGCTTCCCAGAGCAGCGTCAGCAGGTCGTCCTCGTCCGGGGCCGCCTTGCGGACGCGCTGCAGGATGTCCAGCAGCTTCACGAGCTCGTCCTGCTCGAAGCCCTGCTGGATGGTGATCTCGCGCACGCCGTCCTTGAAGAAGAGCCACGGCAGGCTGTCCGACGACTTCGACGGCTCTTCGAGCACGGGGCGCCCGAACCAGCGGATTTCCGTTTCCGTGAAGGAGAACGTGAAATCCTCGGTCTGCGCCCACACCGGGGCGAAGGCCGCGCGGACCGTGTCCAGCGCGCCCTTGTAGATCGGGTTGTTCGGCAGGTAGAGCTGGTGCGCGCGCAACGACTTGAGAAGCGCGCGAACCAGTTCCTCGATGGACCCGATCGGGAACGGAAGTTCGGGGAGCGCTGACTCCGGCGCGGCGTCCGGAACGGTGGGCGACGTCACGATCCCAAGATACGCATTTCCATCACTTGCGCCACATCCTTGTCCCCCCGTCCGCTCACGCAAAGGAGAATTGGCGTGCCAGGTGCCCACCGGTCCTTCTGTGCCGCGATCCACGCCACTGCGTGCGACGATTCGAGCGCCGGGATGATGCCCTCCAGGCGGCTGAGCAGCCCGAAGCCCTGCAGGGCCTGCTCGTCCGTCACCGACACGTAGGTCGCCCGCCCGGAATCCTTCAGGTACGCGTGCTCGGGGCCCACGCCGGGATAATCGAGCCCGGCCGACACCGAGTGCGCCGGGTGCACCTGCCCGCCCGCGTCCTGCAGCAGGTAGCTGAGCGTCCCATGCAGCACGCCGGGCGTCCCGCGCGACAGCGACGCCGAGTGGCGCCCGGAGTCGAGGCCCTCTCCGGCAGCCTCCACGCCAACCAGCTCCACGTCCGCGTCGTTCACGAACGCGTGGAAGATGCCCATGGCGTTCGACCCGCCCCCCACGCACGCGACCACGGTCGCCGGCAGGCGCCCGACGCGTTCCAGCACCTGGGCCCGCGCTTCTCGCCCGATCACCGCCTGGAAGTCGCGCACCATCCGCGGGTACGGCGCCGGTCCCACCACCGACCCGATGATGTAGTGGCTCGTCCGCACCGTGGTCACCCAATCGCGGATGGCCTCGCTCGTCGCATCCTTGAGCGTCCGCGTGCCGCTCGAGACCGGCACCACCTCGGCCCCCATGAGGCGCATGCGGTAGACGTTGAGCGCCTGGCGCCGCATGTCCTCTTCGCCCATGTACACGACGCACTCGAGCCCGAACCGCGCGCACACCGTCGCCGTCGCCACGCCGTGCTGCCCGGCACCGGTCTCGGCAATGATGCGCTGCTTGCCCATGCGCCGCGCCAGCAGCACCTGTCCCACCGTGTTGTTGATCTTGTGGGCGCCGGTGTGGTTCAGGTCCTCGCGCTTGAGCAGGACGCGCGCACCGACCAGCTCCGAGAACCGCGGCGCCTCGCTGAGCGGGGACGGCCGGCCAACGTAATTGGCCAGCATGTCGTCCAGCTCCGCGCGGAACGCCACGTCGCGCATCGCCTCTTCGTACGCCTGCTCCAGCTCGTCGAGCGCGGGAATGAGTGTCTCGGGCACGTACCGCCCACCGAACGCCCCGAACCGATCCTGTGTCTGCACACCGCTCATGAGTCACTCTCGACGGAACGCACCGCGTCCCGAAAGGCGCGCATCCGCGCCGGA
>DASZRI010000268.1:0-3368 GCA_035549215.1 Gemmatimonadaceae bacterium
ATCCAAGGATCATTGCGTGTGTGCCGCTCCCCTTGGCTTATCGCAGCTTACCACGGCCTTCCTCGCCTCTGTGTGCCCAGGCATCCCCCACATGCTCTCTCTTGCTTGACTACAGATTCGTAACTCAAGCAAAGCACGCGCTTACATATGAAACGCAATCGCGTCATCGATCGAATCGCCTGCAGCTTGCGCCGCAGGTCGGTTTGTCGATGAGGATTCGCTTCCCACGATCTACCTCTTCCATCACTTGTCAAACAACGATTTTCCACGTCCGCGAAAAATTCCGCGGCGAGCCAACTAAGTTAGCTGTTTCACCAGCCATCTTCAAGTGCAGCGCACTCGGTGACCGGCGAAAGGGCGGGAAGGATACAACGGCCGAAGCCGAAGTTCAAGGGCCGACTTCGCGCGATCAAACGAGACGCCCTCGCCCGTACTCCTCACCGGCAAAACCCGCGCCGCTCTCCGCACGAATTCCCTCGCACCGCCCGACCACCTACGTTCTCCCCATGCCAGGTCTCGCCGTCGTCTCCGCCAAGGGCGCACGCCGCTGGATGCACGGCCACCCGTGGATCTACCGGAGCGATGTCACGCAGCCCCCCGAGGCACCCGCCGGCGTTGTCGCCGTGCAGGACTCGCGCGGCGCGCCACTCGGCTGGGCGCTGTGGAGCCCCCGCTCGGAGATCTCGCTGCGCCTGCTCGACCGCAACGCCGACGCCCGCATCGACGCCGGGTGGTGGCACGCGCGGCTCGCGGCGAGCGTTGCACGCCGCGCGCCGCTCGCCGCCCACGCGAACGCCTACCGGCTGGTGCACGCCGAGGGCGACGGACTGCCGTCGCTCGTCTGTGATCGCTATGACCGATGGCTCGTCGTGCAGCTCATGAGCGCAGGACTCGAGGCCTGCCGCGCCGACATCGTCTCCGCGCTCACGGACATCGTCCGCCCGGAAGGGATCCTGGCCCGCAACGACGTCTCGCTGCGCGACAAGGAAGGACTGCCGCGCCGCGTGGAGCTGCTCGCCGGCGACGTGCCCCGCACGATCGAGATCAACGAGCATGGCGTGCGCTACCTGGCCGCGCCGTGGGACGGCCAGAAGACGGGTGCCTTCCTGGACCAGCGGGAGAACCGTGTCCGCATCGGCGCGCTCGCGCGCGGACGCGCCCTCGACTGCTTCAGCTACCACGGCTCGTTCGCGCTGCACCTCGCGCAGCACGCGGAACACGTGATCGCGCTCGACAGCTCGGCCGCGGCCCTCGAGCGTGCGCGGGAAAACTGCGCGCGCAACGCGCTCGCCAACGTCGAGCTCGTTGAGGCGAATGCGTTCGACTACCTGAAGGAAGCCGAGCGGCAGCACGCACGATTCGAGACGATCGTGCTCGACCCGCCGGCGTTCGCCAAGACCAAGGGTGCGCTGCCCGCGGCGCTGCGCGGCTACAAGGAGATCAACCTGCGCGCCATGCGCCTGCTCTCCCCCGGCGGCATGCTGTTCACCGCAAGCTGCAGCTTTCACATGACGCGCCCGTTGTTCCTGGAGATGCTTCACGAAGCCGCCGCGGACTCGGGGCGGCGGCTGGCCCTGCGGGACGTGGCAGGCCAGCCGCTGGACCACCCGGAGATCCTGACGATCCCCGAGACGGGATACATCAAGGGCGCGATCGTCGAGGCGATGGACTGACGACTGGCCGAAGGGCGGTCCGGGCGCGCATAGTTATAGGTCCCCACCCCTTCTCCCATGCAGCCACTCTCCAGATCATCCCTCCGCGCGGTCGTCCTCCTGGCGACCGCACCCCTGGCACTCCTCCCCGCCACCGTGCGCGCACAGGCCGCGCGCGCGGCCACGCCGCCGGGCATGTCGGCGATCCGCACGCAGGACCTGAAGCGCGACCTCTATTACATGGCAAGCGATGCCATGCGTGGTCGCGAGGCGGGCACACTCGACGAGATGCGCGCGTCGATGTGGGTCGCCGATCAGGCGCGCAAGGCGGGGCTGCAGCCGGCGGGCGACGACGGTACGTACTTCCAGTGGTGGTCCATGCGCCGCGTGCAGATCCTGCCCGCGAGCACGGTCACGGTGGGCAACCGCTCGCTCGCGCTCTGGACGGAGGCCGCGATCGGCAACACCGCACCCGCCACCGTGGACGCGCCCACGGTGTTCGTCGGCGCGGGCACGGACGCGGACCTCGCGCACGTGGACGTGAAGGGCAAGGTCGCGGTGGCACAACTCGTCACGCCGCCCAACGCGCCCGGGCCGAACGTGAGCCTGTGGGAGTGGCGATACACGCGCCTCGCCATGGCGGTGCAGGGCCGCCGCCTGCTGCAGGCGGGCGCCGCGGCGGTGATCCTCGTTGCCGACTCGGTCGCGGAAACCGGCTTCGAATTCGTGAGCGTCTACGCGGAGCGCGGCGTGTACGACGTGGACGACCCCTCGGTCGCGAAGCCGCCGGCGCCGCGCCCGCCGGTGATCCTCGTCCACCGCAACATGCTCGACGCGCTGCGCGCCGACGGGCAGCCGGCGTCCATCCACCTGCAGACGTACAGCTACACGTATCCGTCGGTGAACATCGTGGGCAAGGTGCCGGGCACCGACGCCACGCTGCGCAACGAGTACGTGCTGTTCAGCGGGCACCAGGACCACGACGGCGTGCGCTTCCCCGTGGCCGGCGATTCCATCTGGAATGGCGCGGACGACAACGCGTCCACGAGCGTGGCGCTGCTCGCCATCGCGCGGGCGTGGGTGGCGCACCCGGGCAAGCGTTCCGCGCTGTTCGTGTGGCATGGCGCCGAGGAGCGCGGGCTGCTGGGCTCGCGCTACCACGCGGCGCATCCGGTGGTGCCGCTGCACGACATCGTCGCCGTGCTGAATGGCGACATGATGGGCCGCAACAACCCGGACACCGCGTCCATCCTGGGCGTGCAGCCGCCGCACCGGAACTCGACGGCGCTGGTGAACATGGCCATCCAGGCCGACAACATGACGGGCAAGTTCGTGATCGATTCCACGTGGGACCGGCCGACGCATCCTGAAGGCTGGTACTTCCGCAGCGACCACCTGCCCTACGCGCGGCTCGGCGTGCCGGCCCTGTTCTTCTCGACGAACCTGCACCCGGACTACCACACCCCGCGCGACGAGCCCAGCCGGATTGACTACGCGAAGCTGACCCGGATGACGCAGTGGATGTACGCCACCGGATGGCTGGTGGCGAACGCGGCGCAGCGACCCGCGCTGGATCCGGGATTCAAGCTCGAGCGGTGACGCTGCCGCGCGGCGTGCGCCGTCAGCGCGCCTGGCAGGCGGGGCAGTAGTAGGTGGACCGCCCCGCCTGCACGATGCGCCGGATGCGCGCGCCGCAGCGGCGGCACGCCCGCCCTT
>DASZRI010000269.1:0-9763 GCA_035549215.1 Gemmatimonadaceae bacterium
CGCCCACGCAGTAGCGCGCGCAGGTCGAGCTCCGCCGCGGGAAGCGCCGGCGGCACCGCGCTCGCGTCGGGCCGCGCATCGTCGCCCAGCACCACGCGCTCCATCCCCTCGCGCACGCCGCGGTCGATGAAGCGCGAGAGCTGGTCGATGGAGTAGTCCAGGCTGCGACGCGACGCGTACACGTTCAGCGGGTACACCACCGCCAGGTGGTTCCGCGCGCGCGTCATGGCGACGTACAGCAGGCGGCGCTCCTCCTCCAGTTCGTCCGCGTCCTCGGCGGCGCGTGCGAGCGGGATCCAGCCGTCCACGGCCCAGATGACGAACACCGCGTCCCACTCCTTGCCCTTGGCGGAGTGCGCCGTGCTCAGCACCAGGCAGTCGTCCTCCACCTCGGTGGTGCCCGTGGCCAGGTCCTGCGTGCTGCTGGGCGGCTCGAGGGCGAGCGCGGAAAGGAAGGCCGAGCGGCTTGAGTAGCTCGCGGCGATCGTCCGGAGCTGGTCGAGGTCGGCGAGCCGCGGATCGGGACGGTCGTAGCGCTCGCGCAGGATGTCGTCGTAGAGCTGGCGGATGGCGTCGATCTCCGACGCCAGGTCGCCGGCGCCGTCGCCGCGGTCCCCGCGGCGCAGGGTGCGCAGCAGCGTCGCGAGGGACTGGTGCGCGGCGCGCGCCCGCGGCGGGGGCACGAAGTGCGTGAACGCGTCGGGATCCCAGGTGCGCTCGGCCATCGCGGCGATGATCGCGCGCGCCGTCGTGTCGCCAATGCCCGGCATGAGCATGAAGATGCGGTACCAGCTCACCTCGTCGCGCGGGTTGTCCAGCACCCGCAGGAAGGCGAGCACGTCCTTGACGTGCGCCGCCTCGAGGAACTTGAGCCCGCCCCACTTCTCGAATGGCACCTTGCGGTTGGCGAGCTCGATCTCCAGGTCCGCGCTCATGTACCCGGCGCGGAAGAGCACCGCGATCTCGCGCAGGGGCGTGCCCTGCTCGTGCAGCTCGAGCACGCGGTCCACCACGAACCGCGTCTGCTGCTGCTCGTCGCGCGCCGTGACCAGCCACGGCTTCTCGCCGCCCGTGCGCGCCGTCCAGAGCGTCTTGCTGAAGCGCTCCTCGGCGCGCGAGATGACCGTGTTGGTGACGTCCAGGATGGGCTGCGTGCTGCGGTAGTTCTGCTCGAGCGTGACCAGCCGCGCGCCGGGGAACTGCTGCGGGAACTCGAGGATGTTGCGGAAGTTCGCGCCGCGGAACGAGTAGATGCTCTGCGCGTCGTCGCCGACCACGGTCAGGTTGCGGTGCGTGCGGCACATGCCGCGGAGGATGCGCGCCTGCAGCAGGTTCGTGTCCTGGTACTCGTCCACCAGGATGTGGTCGTACAGCGAGGCGATGCGCTCGCCCAGCGCCTCCGACTGCTCGAGCATCAGCGCCCAGAACAGCAGCAGGTCGTCGTAGTCCACGAGGTTCCGTTCCTGCTTGCGGCTCGTGTAGTCGGCAAAGATGCGCGTGATGTCCTGCGTGTAGTCCACGAACCGCGGGAAGTCGTGGTACAGGATCTCCTCGATCGGCTGCTCGGTGTTCAGGTGGCGCGAGTAGATGAAGTGCAGCGTCTCCTTCTTGGGAAAGCGCTTCTCCTTCTGCGCGTAGCCCAGGTTCGCGCGCGAGAGCTGCATCAGGTCCTCGGCGTCCCCCTGGTCCATGATGGAGAAATCGGCGGGGAGGCCGGCGCTGGCGCCGAACTGCCGCAGCAGGCGGTGCCCCGTGCTGTGGAAGGTGCCGCCCTGCACGCGTGCCGTGGCCGAGCCGACCAGGCGCTCGGCGCGCGAGAGCATCTCGTGCGCGGCCCGGCGGGTGAAGGTGAGCAGCAGGATGCGCTCGGGGCGGACGCCGGTGTCGATCAGGTGCGCGACGCGGTAGACGAGCGTGCGCGTCTTGCCCGTGCCGGCGCCGGCGATGATGAGCAGCGGGCCGTGGCCGTGCGCGGCTGCGGCGTACTGCTCGGCGTTGAGCTCCGCGCGCAGGTCGCGCGTGGAGGGCGCCACGACGCGCTCGCGCGCCGGGTAGAGGCGCGGCGCCGGGTGGTCCGCGTCGTCGCGGCGGGTCACTTCGAGGTGTTCCGGAAGCGGTTGATCATCCACTGCGAGATGTCGAAGCCGCCGTAGCGCTCTTCATGCCACGGGTCGCCACGCATGTGGTAGCCGTTCCGCTCCCAGAAGCCCGGGTGGTCGGCGGGGAGGAATTCGAACCCGCGCACCCACTTGGCGCTCTTCCAGAAGTAGAGGTGGGGAATGACGAGCCGCATGGGCCAGCCGTGGTCCGGGGAGAGCGGGCGACCGTCGTGGTGCGTGGCCAGGACGTTGCCCGGTCGGTCGAGGTCCGCCAGCGGGACATTCGTGGTGAACCCCTGCTCGGCGTGAACCATGACGAAGCGCGCGTCATCCTTTGGCTTCACGCGGCGCAGGATCTCGGCCACGGGGATGCCAGTGAAGCGGTTGTCGAGCCGGCTCCAGCGGGTGACGCAGTGGATGTCGCACAGCGTCTCGCCCTGCGGCAGGGCGAGCATCTCGTCCCAGGAGAGGGAGAGGGGTTGCTCGACCAGGCCGGAGACCTCGAAGCGCCAGGAGGCGATGTCCACGGCGGGAACGTTGCCGTAGTGGAGGACTGGCCACTTGTGGGTCTGGGACTGCCCCGGGGGGATGCGGGGGCGGTCGGTGGGCCGGACGTCGAGGGCGGATTGAGTGGCTGGACGGGTCATCTTCGGGATTCCTGCGGGTCTGTGGCGCAATCTAAGGAAGATCGTGACGATTCTCACTGGCGCGAGGGGGGCACCGGTGGTAGAATCTGGCACCGCGTACCGGGGGTGGGATGCTGGCCCCGGGTGGGCGGGACAAGAGGCGGCGCGCGATCATCTTTTTACCTGGGGCGAAGCTGGTCGTCCAACCGGGGAATGGATGGTGCGTGCTGTCTTGACCGACTTGCGACCGAGTCCTATCTTCAGTTGTTCTGATGGGAAGGTCTGTTTACGTTGTTACCTCGGAGACTTGGCCACCGTCTCCAGGTCGTCTCAATTGCGGGACGGCCGTGTGTTTGGAAGTGGCACATGGTGTCAGGCAGTAGCACAGCAGCAGGCAGTTTCGTTCACAGCATCACTTCTTCAGGGGGTAAGATGCAGAGGGTATCTCGTTCGATTTTCGCCAGTCTCCTGGTGATCGCGGGCCTCACGGCTTGCGGTGACAAGGTGACGGTGGCGCCGTCGACCGGTGGGAATACGGGCACGACGACGCCTCAGGTACATGGCGTTACGGTTTCGCCGTCCAGCGTTTCGCTGAAGATCGGTGAGTCGGTGACGCTGGTGGCGTCGGTGAACGCCGATGCGGGCCTGGCTCGCACGGTGACGTGGGCGTCCAGCGATGCCACGAAGGCGTCGGTGAGCAGCACGGGCACGGTGAAGGCGCTGGCCTCGGGCACGGTGGTGATCACCGCGACGTCGACGGCTGACGCGACCCAGGCGGGTGCGGCGACGATCGTGATCGCGCCGGTGACCGCCGCGACGATCTCGATCTCGACGATCAACCAGGGCGGCCTCCCGGCCAACCTGAACGCGGTGGCTGGCCAGCTCGACGTGACGTTGAACATCGACCAGGGCACGCAGACGATCAACTCGCTGGCCCTGATCGTGCACAACAACACGACGAACACGGACACGACCGTTGCGACGTACACCTACTCGTCGAACAAGGCGCCGGACGCGAAGGCTGCGGCGGCCCCGGTGACGATGAGCTTCAACACGGCGGCGTTCAACTCGACGACCGGCGCGGTGAACTTCCTCAACGGCTCGTACTCGATCAAGGCGCAGGCGAACGTGGCGGGTGGCACGCAGTCGCCGGTGTCCAGCACGATCAACTACACGCTGACCAACGCGGACTTCATCGGCGTCAAGGCGACGGCGACGAACACGGGCAGCGACGCGGCCGGCCTCCAGTGGATCGGTGGCACGGTGTCGATCAACGTCGTGCCGGTGATGTACAACGGCGTGGCGATGAAGACGGTGACGGTGGCGCCTGATCCGACGGACGTGATTGCGGCTCCGGTGACGCTGTCGACGCTGCCTGGCACGGCCTCGTTCTCGGCCGGCACGAAGGACACGCTGACCTACCCGGCGTACACCCCGATCGTGACGGGCGTCTATGCGAACGGCACGGCCTTCGCGGGCTTTGTCACGCCGCTCGCCGGCAGCCTGACGACGCCGTTCAAGGTTGACTGGCAGGCTCCGGCCGCGCCGGCGACGTTCACGCTCAAGGGCGGCACGTCGCAGTGGCTCAATGGCACGTATGCGTTCGGCAACTCGACGGACTACAAGCTCGTGGCGGCCCCGACGGATCCGGGTTCGCCGGCTGGCCCGGGTTCGGGCGCGGTGACGAGCAAGGCGCAGTTCTGGGCCTTCCCGACGGCGTCGTTCACGGCGCTGGGCGCGGCCAAGTCCGGCGCGGCCTGCAAGACGGCGGGCGGCACGCAGGTGACGACGGGCTCCAGCCTGGCGCAGTCGGCTCCGGCGGACTCGACGACGTACAGCCTGCGCGTCCTGCAGTTCGACAACGTCGGCAACGTGGTGTGCGCCGACCTGCCGAAGACGTTCGGTGTTGACCTCACGGCTCCGGTCAGCGTGACGTCGACGGGTGGCACGAACTCGGGCGCGGTCAACGCGCTCCTGAAGGGCACGAACAAGGGCTACAACAACACGGACTTCAGCACGATCACGGCCTCGGCGGTTGACTCGATCTCGGGCTTCGACCTCGCCACGCCGGTGACGCTGTCCTCCACGATCCTCCCGACGAGCGGCACGACGGCCTGCGCCCTCGCGGGTGCCCCGAGCCCCTGCTCGGCCACGAACGGCTTCGCGATCGCGAACACGACGTGGTCCAGCGCGAACACCGAAGGCTACTACACGGTGGGCGCGTCGGTTGCTGACCGCGCGGGCAACTCGGTTGCGCTGTCCTCCAAGACGTACGTGATCGACCGCACGGCCCCGGTTGGCTCGGGCGGCGTGGCGATCCCGGCGGCCCTGGTCGGCGGCACGGCCGTCTCGCTCAGCGGCACGGTGACGGACAACCTGACCCTGATGGCGGGCGGCGGCTCGGTGCAGTACGCCAGCGGCCTGACGATCAATTATGACGCGTCGAGCTCGTTCAACGCGGCCGGCACGTTCGGCGCGCTGAACAAGTCGGGTACGGCCACCCTGGGTGTGCCGTGGTTCATCTCCGACCTGCAGCCGGGCAACGGCGCGACGGATGCGCTGGCGCAGTTCAACATCCGTGGCACGGACGAAGTCGGCCTGAGCGGCGGCCTGGCGGCCGTCATCCCGCCGGCGAACATCACCACGGGCGCCGGCACGGGCCATGGTGCGAACGGTGAGTGGAACGCCTCTGACTTCACCGGCTACACGGTGAGCAAGCCGGCGGCTGCCACGAACGTGTCGATCGCTGGCGGTGCCAACGCGACCTCGGTCACGCTGGCTGCGAACGTCGTCCTTCCGGCGAACGTCGGCCTGCCGTTCTCGCAGGTGTGCTTCTACTACCAGGATCCGAAGGCGGTCACGACCGATGCGACGCCGACGTTCGTTCCGGAGTACAAGCAGATCGGCTGCGTCTCGTCCGCTGCGACCTCGGACAACACGAACTGGGTGTACACCTATGGCGCCTGGACGCCGCCGGCGTCCCTCGGCACCGGCACGAACGTGAGCATCATCGCCATCGGCTTTGGCGCGAACGGTCACGCCTCGTACACCGCGGCCAACACGAACATCACGCTCACGCCGTAAGTACCCGAGCGTAGCCGCAAACGAACTGGGCCCGGTCGAAAGACCGGGCCCTTTTCGTTTGGACGGGGTACAGTGGGAGGTGTTCCTCGGCTCGGCCGGGATTCGTTACCTTACAACGCCGGGCGCTTGCGCCCGCCAACCACGAGGAGATCCTGCATGAACTCACACATCGTTCGACGCTCGTCCCTGCTGTTCGCCGCGGTGTCGGCGGTCACCCTGCTCGCCGCGTGCCAGGACAAGCGCGTCAAGGCCATGAACGCCGGCATCACGCGCGACTCGGTGATGACCATTGCCGCGCAGCAGACGTCGGCCACGGACTCGATGCCGAGCATCTACAAGCGCGAGACGTACCTGATCAACGGCAAGATGCTCGAGGTGGACTACTTCGACTCGCGCGACCGCAAGGAAGGACGGGATACGGTCAAGCTGCGCAAGCTGACGCCGCTCGTGATGTACGATGGCAAGCTGGTCGGCAAGGGCTGGTCGGTGTGGGACAGCGCGGCCAAGGCCAATCACATCAAGGTGCCGGAATAGCCGAAAGGGCGAACAGCACCAGGAAGGCGTGAGTAGTCAGAGTCGAGAGTAAGAGAATGGAGGTCGGCGGTAGGCCGGCCTCCATTTCGCTTTTCTGGACCCGCGGGGCCGTGGGACTTCCGAGGGAGACGGGAAATGCCCGGGCGCCGTCCGCAAAGGACGGCAATACCCCGCTGGTCAGCCTACCTGCTCGGCCTCGGGCAGCGCGTCGGGCGCCACGGATACGGGCTCGAGGCCGAACACCTCGGCGAAGCCACTCACGATGGCCTCCTGAACGGCCCGCATTGCCACCTGGCGGCCCGTTTCCCGCTCGATCGAGGTCATGGTCACCCCCTGGATCCCGCAGGGCACCATGAGGTCGAAATAGCCCAGGTCGGTGCTCACGTTGAGCGCGAAGCCGTGCCAGGTGACCCAGCTCCGGGCGTGGACGCCGATGGAGGCGATCTTGCGGATGGGTGCCGCCCGGCCTGCCTGATCGGCGAAGCCGGCGGGCGCGGTCGCTGGCCTGGCTGCCGGGGCCGGCCCGCCGACCCAGACACCCGTCTGTCCCGCGCTGCGCGTCCCCTGGAGGGAAAACTCCCGGAGTCCCACGATCAGGGACTCCTCCACCTGCCGCAGGTACCAGTGCAGGTCCTTGCGGTGGCGCTCCAGGTTCAGGATCGGGTAGCCGACGAGCTGGCCGGGGCCGTGGAAGGTGACGTCGCCGCCGCGCTCGACTTCGAACAGCTCCACGCCGCGCGCGGCAAGCAGCTCCGGGGAGGCGAGGAGGTGCGCGTCCTTGGAGGATCGGCCAAGGGTGACCACCGGCGGATGCTCCACCAGGAGCAGCACGTCTTCCGGCACCTCGCCGGTGATGCGGGCGCGAGCCACCGCCCGCTGAAACTCGAGCACCTGCCCGTAGGGGCAGGTGCCGAGGTCAGCGATCCAGAGCTGCGGGCGCGTCATGGGGACTGCGGGTGCTGCGTTGCGCGTCAGATGTGGATGACGCGGCCCATCGAGTCGAGGACGGCCTCGGCCACGGCTTCGGAAAGCGTGGGGTGCGCGTGGATGGCGAGCTCGACTTCCTCGACAGTGAACTCGTTCTCGCGCGCGACGGCGAGCTCGTGGATCATCTCGGTGGCGTGCGCGCCGACGATGTGCGCGCCCAGGATCTCGCCGTACTTCGAATCGCGGATGATCTTCACGAAGCCCTCGGTCTCGCCGGAGGTGCGGGCGCGGCCGTTGGCCGAGAAGGGGAACTTGCCCACCTTGTAGTCGAGCTTCTGCTCCTTGCACTGCTGCTCGGTGAGGCCGATGGACGCGACCTCGGGGTGGCAGTAGGTGGCGTTCGGGATGTTCTTGTAGTTCACGCCGTGCCCGTGCTGCCCGGCCAGGACCTCGGCCACCACCATGCCCTCGCGCTCGCCCTTGTGCGCCAGCATCGGCGGGCCGGCCACGTCGCCGATGGCGTAGATGCCCTTGGCGGACGTCTCCATGCGCTCGTTGACCTTGATGAAGCCGCGGTCGGTGAGCTGGACGCCGTTCTCCTTGAGCCCGATGTCCTCGACGTTCGCGGCGCGTCCGGCGGCGACGAGCACCTTCTCCACCTCGAGCTGCTGCTTCTCGCCGCCCGCTTCCACCGTCATGCTCACCGAGGTCTTGCCGACCTTCACGTTCGAGATCCGGGCGCCGGTGAGCACGTTGATCTTGCGCTTGCGGAAGGCGCGCGCGACCTCGGCCGAGCTGTCGGCGTCCTCGACGGGGAGGATGGTGGGCATCACCTCGATGAGGGTGACCTCGCTGCCGAAGGCGTTGAAGACGTCGGCGAACTCGCACCCGACGGCGCCGGCGCCGATGATGGCCATGGACTTCGGTGCCTTGTCGAGCGTGAGCGCCTCGTCGGAGGAGATCACCGTCGTCTTGTTGAGCTCGAGGCCGACCTGGGGCAGGCCGCGCACGCGCGAGCCGGTGGCGATGACGACGCCCTTCTTCGCGTCATGCTTCTCCTCCTTGCCGTCGGCGGTCTTCACGACGACGCTGTTCTTGCCGCCGAGCTTCGCCGTGCCCCTGATCCAGGTGATCTTGTGCTTCTTGAACAGGAACTCCACGCCCTTGGAATTCTGCGTGCTCACGGCGCGCGAGCGCTTCATGGCGACGCCGTAGTCGAGCTTGACCTCGCCGACGGTGACGCCGAAGTCGGCGGCGTGGTGGCGGACCTTGTTCGAGATGGAGGCCGCCTCGAGCAGGGCCTTGGCGGGGATGCAGCCCCAGAGGACACAGGTGCCGCCCAGGCCGTCCCGCTCCACGACGGCGGTGTTGAGGCCGAGCTGGGCGCAGCGGATGGCGCCCACGTAACCGGCGGGCCCGCCGCCGAGGAAGATGACGTCGAAGGAAGCCATGGGAGTTCTGGGAATGAGCGGGGTTGGAAGGGGGGCGGGGAGCCGCCCCCTGAACACCACGCCTAAACATACCGGATGAGGGCCGGGCATGGGTACCCGAGGCGAAAGGGGCGGCGAGACATGCGCCCCCGACCCTTCAGGCACGGGTGTTCAGGACCCTTACCAACTCCGTGCTTGTCGGCCGTGCCGGGGGCGAGTAGGCTGCAATGGAGGGAGGTGCCGCATGCCCCGATACTCGGCGGCGCTCAGGATGGCGCGGATGGCTGCCGCGTGGGCGATGCTTGGCGCGGCGGTTCCGCTCGCTTGGCTCCCGGCCCAGGACACGGTGCACACGGCGCGCGTGGTCGGGCGCGTGGTGGACAGCACGGGCGCGCCGGTGGCGCGGGCCGAGGTGATGGTGAAGCCCGGCACCGGACTGCGGGTCGTCACCAACGATTCCGGCGACTTCGAGTTCCTGGCGGCGCCGTCGGGGCGGGTCGAGTTCCTGGTGCGGCGGCTGGGCTACCAGCCGGGCTCATTCGACGCGACGCTCAAGCCCGGCATCGCACAGCACGTCACGTTGCCGCTCACCGCCGTGATCGCCGAGCTGCCGGGGATCCTGGTGGAGGACACGGTGACGCATCCGTGGCTCCGCGTGTTCGAGCGGCACCGCCATGAGGAGTACGGCACGTTCTTCACGCGCGCCGACATCGTGAAGAGCCAGGCGCGCATCACGAGCGACCTGCTGCGGCGCGTGCCGGGCGTGATGTTCGCGAACGTGCGCGGCTCGCTGCATGTGCTGTTCACGCGCGGCGGCCGGATGGCGCGCCCGTGCGAGCCTGCGATCTTCGTGCACCACATCGCGTACTCCGGGGTGCTGGACGACTTCACGCCGGATGACATCGAGGCGATCGAGGTGTACACCGGGATCTCGACGGTGCCGGCAGAGCTGTGGGGGGAACAGGCGCACACGTGCGGGGCGATCGTGCTGTGGACGCGGGAGCCTCCGCAGCCGGGCAAGCCGTGACGGGATTGCGCATGCGCGCAGGACGCGGCGGATGAA
>DASZRI010000270.1:0-7049 GCA_035549215.1 Gemmatimonadaceae bacterium
ACACGTATGCGGCGTTCGCGCTGGCGTCGTCGCTGACGGCGGAGGTCGAGCAGCGCGCGCCCGGGCGCGCGCTGCTCACGGGCGTGCTGACGTACGGCGCGGCGACGCTCGTGGGGCTGTCACGCATGTACAACAATGCGCACTGGGCCAGCGATGTCGTCCTTGCGGCCGGTGTCGGGACGCTGGCCGGGGTGGACGTGGTGCGCTGGCAGCACACGCACCCGGGCAACTGGATCGACCGTACGTTCCAGCGCGTGTCGCTGGTGCCGACCGCGAGCGGCGGCGCGGCGCTGGCCGTGCACCTCGACGCGCCGTGAGCGACGAGCTCGCGCGGGCGGGTGGAGTGCGCGGCACGTGAAGTCGGGGATCATCATCCTCGCGACGCTCACGGGCGCGGTGCGCGACCGCGTGCGCGAGGTGCAGCAGCGGTACGACCCGAAGCTGGCATCGCTCGTGATGCCGCACCTGACCATCACGGGCTCGTCGGGCATGGGGCCGATCTCCACGCGGACGAGCGTGGACGAGCTGCGCGCGCGGCTCGAGCCGATCACGAGCACGACGCCGCCGATGTCGCTGCCGCTCGGCCCGCCGGAGCGGTTCCCGCAGACCAACGTCATCGCACTGCCGCTGGACCCGCACGGGCCGCTGCGCGTGCTGCACGACCGCATCAAGGGCAGCGGCCTGCTGTACGAGCAGCCGCGTTTCCCGTTCACGCCGCACATCACGCTGAGCCTGTTCCCCGAGCTGGCACCGGCGAAGTTGCGCAAGCTGCTTGCGATCCGGATCACGGAGCCGGTGCAGATCGCGGCGATCGAGTGCTGGCAGACGCTGGACATCATCGAGACGACTCGGCTGCTGGAGCTTCCGCTCACCGGCGCGCCGACAGGGGCATGACATGACCTCCCCGATCCTGCAGGAGATCGAGCGCGACATGGCGCCGGAAGTGGCGCGCGCGTTCGTGGACGTGGTGACAGGCTACCTGCGCGACACGCGCGACGCGTCGCAGCGCGTGACGACGCAGCACACGCCGGCGGAGCTGGCGGCGCGGTTCGCGGAGCCACTGCCGCGCGCGGGCCGCCCGATCGCGGAGATCGTGGCGCGGCTGGGGCGTGACGTCGTGCCGGAGAGCAACCACCTGTACCACCCGCGCTACGTCGGTCACCAGGTGTCGGCGCCGCTCCCTGCCGCTGTGTGGACGGAGCCGGTGATCGCGGCGCTGAACCAGTCGGTAGCCGTGTTCGAGATGTCGCCGGTGGGGACGGTGCTCGAGACGCAGGTGATACGGTGGATGTGCGAGCTGGTGGGCTACGAAGCGACATCCGGCGGGACGCTCACGTCTGGCGGCACCGAGGCGACGTTCACGGCGCTGCTCGCGGCGCGGTCGGCCGTCCTGCCCGACGCGTGGACCGACGGCGTCGGCGCGAACCCGCCGGTGGTGCTGTGCGGCGAGCACGCGCACTACGCGGTGACGCGCGCAGTCGGCGAGCTGGGGCTCGGGATGAAGAGCGCGGTGCTGGTCCCGTCGCGCGACCATCGCATGGACGTGGACGCGCTGGCGCAGGCGCTGGACCGCGTGCAGGCCGAGGGGCGCACGGTGATGGCGGTGGTGGCGACGGCCGGCTCGACGGCCACGGGGTCGTTCGACGACCTCGAGCGCATCGGGGCGATCTGCGAGCAGCGCGGCGTGTGGCTGCACGTGGACGGCGCGCATGGCGCGTCGGCGCTGCTCTCGGGCACGCACCGGCATCGCGTGCGCGGGCTCCAGCGCGCGCGGTCCATCGCGTGGGACCCGCACAAGATGATGCTCCTGCCACTCTCCGCGGGCGCGGTGCTGGTGCGCGACGAGCGCGACCTGGAGCGCGCGTTCTCGCAGCGGGCGCCGTACCTGTTCCACGGGCAGCACGAGGAGCGCCGGTGGGACCAGGGCGTCCGCAGCTTCCAGTGCTCGCGGCGCGCGGACGTGCTCAAGCTGTGGGTGGCGCTGCAGCGCTACGGGGCTGACGGCATCGGCGCGCTGTTCGACCACCTGTGCGATGTGGCGCACGCCATGTACGAGGACGTGCAGCAGCTTGCCGGGCTGGAGGCGATGCACGAGCCGGAGTGCAACATCCTCTGCTTCCGCTGGGTGGGCGACGGCTCGATGCGCGGCGAGCCGCTCAACGCGCTCAATCGCGAGCTCCGCGAGCGGTACAACGCGTCGGGGCACGGGTGGATCACGGCCACCGAGCTGGACGGCGTGCGCGTGCTGCGGGTGACGATCATGAACCCGCGCACCACGCGCGCGCATGGGCGCGCGGTGGTGGAGGAGCTGCTGCGGATGGGGAATGCGCTGGCGCGCGAGGGTGTTACAGCGCCTTCCTGATGGCGGCGTCCAGGTCCTGCGTGCCGCCGAGCCCGGTGTAGACGACCTTTCCTGTGCGGTCGAGCACGACGACGAAGGACGTGGCGGGAACATCGTACTTGCCCGTGGCGTCGCCGTCCGTGTCGAAGAACTGGTCGCCCGGGATGCCGTACTTGGCGACGAACGCCTTCACGCGCGCGGGGTTCTCGTTCACCGACACCGCGATGCCGACGAACTTGACGCGCGCGCCGTACTTCGCGTGCGCGGCCTTCATGGCCGGCTCGAGCTCCTTGCAGTTGGGGCACCAGGTGGCCCAGAACTCGATGAGCACGGGTCCCTTGCCCAGGTACGGGGCGAGCGACGCCGACTTTCCGTCGAGCGTGTGCATGGCGGCGTCGGGGGCCTTGCTCCCGACGGAGATGCCGACGTCCTGGGCGCGCACAGTGCGCGGCGCGACGAGTGCGGCGACGAGGACGGCGAGCGAGGCCAGCTTCATCCGGCGCTTCATATGACGAGTTGCCCCATCTTGATCAGGTAATACTCGGCGACGCCGAGCATGACGAGCGCGAAGATCCTCTTGACCCAGAGCATCCAGGCGCCGGCGCGCGGCAGGCGTGCGAGGGCGCCGGAGGAGGCGCCGAGCACGACGAGCAGCGACGACATGCCGATGGAGAAGGTGAAGAGATAGAGGAAGCCGAGCACGGCGCTCTTCGTCGTCGTGACCCACGTGAGGACCGCGGCCATGACGGGGGCGGAGCAGGGTGCGGCGACAAGCCCGGACATGGCGCCCATGAGGAATGCGCCGGAGAAGCGGCCCGCAGTGCCGGTGGCACTGGCGCGCGCGAGCAGGCCCGCGGGCAGTCGCACGGGCAGCACGTCGAGCATGGCGAGCGCGGCGAGCAGCAGGACGTTGGCCATGGCGAAGTAGAGCCACGGGTTGGTGCTGATGCTGCCGAAGAGCGTGCCGGTGAGCCCGGCGACGAGGCCGAGCGAGGAGTACACGAGCGCGAGGCCGACGACGTACGTGATGGTGAGGAAGAGCGGGCGCAGGCGTGGCTGCGCGGTGCCGGTGGACTGGCCGCCCACGATCGCGATGGTGATCGGGATCATGGGGTAGATGCAGGGCGTGAGGCTGGTGAGCACCCCGCCTGCAAAGAGCAGCGGGAAGGCCAGCAGCGGGCTGGATGAGAGGAGGTGCGACAGGTTGGAGAAGTTCACCTTAACGCCGGGTCCGGGTGGTTCGTCCTGATTGAATAGAAGGGGGCGCGGAGGGTTGGGCAACCCGGTTGTGGAGGAGCCATGAGACGAACCTGGGGAGCGGCGATTGCGTTCGCGGCGCTGATGGTGCCGGCGATGGCCATGGCGCAGCGCAGCGGCGGCACGCGCACGGCGGGCGCGGGGATGGGCGGGATGGCGGGGATGAGCGGGATGGCCGGCATGAGCAGCCGCGACAGCGCGCAGATGACGGGGATGGCGGACGGGGCGATGGCGGGCATGTCGCACATGGACGAGAACATGGCGCACCACATGCGCATGACGGCGCTGCGCACGCCGACGCACGCCGACTCGATGCGCGCGCTGGCACTCATCCAGCAGGTGCGCACGGCGATCGCGAAGTACCAGGACCCGGCGGCGGCGGAGGCGGCGGGGTACCGGGAGTTCCTGCCCAACGTGAAGAACCAGCGCGTGTACCACTACACGAACCGGCGCAATGCGCTCAAGGCGCAGTTCACGTTCGACCCCGCCGAGCCGACGTCGCTGCTGTACCAGCCGCAGCCGGACGGCTCGGTGAGGCTCATCGGCGCGATGTTCACGGCGCCCAAGGGTTCCACGGAAGACCAGCTCGACGCGCGGGTCCCGCTGGGGATCGCGCAATGGCACGAGCACGTGAACTGGTGCCTGCCGCCGGCGGGGCAGATGCGGCGGATGCAGGAACAGCGGGACGGGAAGCCGGTGTTCGGGCCGGAGTCACCGATTGCGACGAAGGCGGCGTGCGAGGCGGTGGGCGGGGTGTTCCACCCGCTGCTGTTCAACTGGATGGTGCACGTGAACGTGTTCGCGGGGGGAGATATGGGGAGCGTGTTCAGGGATGAGCACTAGGGGAAACGGCAGATGTGACATGGGAGATGTGAGATGTGAGATGGGAAGGGTGGGGTTACATTAGGGGCGTCCCCCAGTCGCCGTCTCACCCGCTTACTCGCTCTCCCCGTGCCGCCGCAATTCATCTACGTCATGAAGGACCTGCGCAAGGTGGTCCCGCCCCAGCGGGAGATCCTGCGCGGCATCTGGCTCTCCTTCTACTACGGCGCCAAGATCGGCGTCCTGGGCCCGAACGGGGCCGGCAAGTCGTCGCTGCTCCGCATCATGGCGGGGGTGGACCACGACTACCAGGGTGAGGCGTGGGTGGCGGACGGCATGCGCGTGGGCTACCTGCCGCAGGAGCCGCAGCTCGACCCGTCGCTGGACGTGCGTGGCAACGTGGAGCTGGCGGTAGCGTCGCAGCGCGGCCTGCTCAAGCGCTTCGAGGAAATCTCGATGGCGTTCGCCGAGCCGATGAGCGACGAGGCGATGGAGAAGCTGCTCGCGGAGCAGGCGCGGGTGCAGGAGCAGATCGACGCGCAGGACCTGTGGAACCTGGACAACAAGATCGAGGTGGCGATGGACGCGCTGCGGCTGCCGCCGGCGGACGCGGACGTGAGCACGCTGTCGGGCGGCGAGCGGCGTCGCGTGGCGCTGTGCCGCGTGCTGCTGGAGCAGCCGGACATGCTGCTGCTCGACGAGCCGACGAACCACCTGGACGCCGAGAGCGTGGCGTGGCTCGAGCATCACCTGGCCGAGTTTCCGGGAACCGTGGTGGCGATCACGCACGACCGCTACTTCCTGGACAACGTGGCCAAGTGGATCCTGGAGCTGGACCGCGGCGCGGGCATCCCGTGGGAAGGCAACTACTCGTCGTGGCTGGACCAGAAGAAGACGCGGCTGGTGCAGGAGGAGAAGCAGGCGAGCGCGCGGCAGCGGACGCTGGAGCGGGAGCTGGAGTGGGTGCGCATGGCGCCGCGCGCGCGGCAGGCCAAGAACAAGGCACGCATCCAGAAGTTCGAGGAGTTGCAGAGCGAGCAGCAGCTCGAGCGCGTGGCGTCGAACGAGATCGTGATCCCGCCGCCGCCGCGGCTGGGCAACGACGTGGTGATCGCGGAGAACCTGCGCAAGGGGTTCGGCGACCGGCTGCTCATCGATGGGCTGAGCTTTGCGCTGCCGCGCGGCGGCATCGTGGGCGTGATCGGCCCGAACGGGGCCGGCAAGTCCACGCTGTTCCGGATGATCACGGGGCAGGAGAAGCCCGACAGCGGCACGCTGCGCGTGGGCGAGACCGTGCAGCTCGCGTACGTGGACCAGTCGCGCGCGCTGGACCCGGAGAAGTCAGCGTGGGAGGAGATCAGCGGCGGGCAGGAGCTGATCATGGTCGGGCGCAAGGAGATGAACAGCCGCGCGTACCTGAGCAGCTTCAACTTCCGCGGCACGGACCAGCAGAAGAAGGTGGCGCTGCTCTCGGGCGGCGAGCGCAACCGCCTGCACCTGGCCCGGACGCTGATGTCGGGCGGCAACGTGCTGCTGCTGGACGAGCCGACGAACGACCTGGACGTGGACACGCTGCGCGCGCTGGAAGACGCGCTGCTGGACTTTGCCGGGTGCGCGGTGGTGATCTCACACGACCGCTGGTTCCTGGACCGCATCGCCACGCACATGCTGGCGTTCGAGGGGAACAGCGAGGTGGTGTGGTTCGAGGGGAACTACCAGGCGTACATCGAGGACCTGAAGAAGCGAAAGGGCCCGGACGCCGACCAGCCGCATCGCGTGGCGTACAAGAAGCTCGTGCGGGGGTAGGCAGGGAGGCCTGATCGTAACGGCCTTCCTTCGCCGGCGGATCATCGCACGGGCGGGTAGCGCGCCAGCTTGCGTTGCAGCGATCGCCGGTTGATGCCGAGCAGTCGCGCCGCCTGTGAGATATTGCCCCCACAATCGGCCAGCACACGCTGCAGGTGTTCCCATTCCATCCGGTCGAGCGACGGCACGTTGAGCGGCTGGTCTGCTTCACGATCGTAGGCCGCGGGCTCGCCCCGCAACGCCGCCAGAACCTGATCCGCGTCGGCCGGTTTCGTGCGATAGTCGGCGGCTCCCGACCGCACGGCCTGCAGCGCGGTGGCGATGCTGCCGTACCCGGTGAGCACGACGAGCCGAGCCGAGGGCCACCCGGCGTGGAGATCCGCGACGAGATTCAGGCCGGAGCCCCCCGGCATCCGGAGATCGATCACCGCCCCGTCGAAGGTCCACGCCTGCGCCACCGCCATCGCCTCCGCCGGCGTGGCGGCGGTCTTCACCGCCAGCCCGCGGCTGCGCAGCGCCGCCGCGAGCCGATCGCGGAACACCAGGTCGTCGTCAACCAGCAGCACTCGCTCCATTGGCATGCGGCTACTCCACCGGCAGCTCGAGACGGGCGCGCGTGCCCGTCCCCGGAGTCGATTCGATGCTGAATCGCCAGCCCGCCTCCTCGGCGAACCGTCGCACCAGGAACAGCCCGAGCCCCGTGCCCTGACCCGGTTCCTTGGTCGTGACGAACGGCTCACCGACGTGTTGCGCCACGGCGGGCGCCAGCCCTGGGCCCCGATCGGAAACGGTGATCGCGATCGTTCCGTTGTCGCGCGACACC
>DASZRI010000271.1:0-4092 GCA_035549215.1 Gemmatimonadaceae bacterium
GAGGACCGCGTGAACTTCTGCTTCACGCGCAGCCTGTCAGGTGAGCGACTGCCGGTGGACAGCCGCGAGATGCGTGATATCGTGTCGTACCTCGCGTTCCTGTCGCGCGGGGATCGGGTCGGCCAGCCGCGCGCTGCCGGCGACGGCATGCCCGCCATGCCAGGGCTGTCCGGCGACTCCGCGCGCGGCGGCGCCCTGTTCGCGTCCAGGTGCGCGCGCTGCCACGGCGTGGATGGCGCCGGCGTGATCGGCCCTGCACTCTGGGGGCCGCATTCGTTCAGCATCGGCGCCTCCATGGCGCGGATCGAGCGCGCCGCGTCGTTCATTCGCCACAACATGCCCTACGACTCCGCCGGCACCCTCACTGACCAGCAGGCGTACGACATCGCGGCGTACGTCACCAGCCATCCGCGCCCGGACCTGCCCATGAAGGAGCGCGACTGGCCCGCTGGCGACGCGCCCGCGGACGTGCCGTATGCGACTGCGGGACATCCTGCCTACCACCCGCCCGCACTGCTGCCGCGCCGGAACCCGGCCGCGGCGGTGGTGCTGCCCCCTGCCGCGCCGTCACACGCTACCGGGAGTTCCCAATGACCGGCCCGATCTTTCGCGACATGACCCCTGACGAGTGCGAGGCACTCCTGTCGGTGAACCACGTCGGTCGCCTGGCCTTCACGTTCAAGGATCGCGTGGACATCCAGCCCATCCACTACGTCTTCGACAATGGATGGATCTTCGGCCGCACCGCCGAGGGCGCCAAGTTCACCACGCTCACCCACCACCCGTTCGTCGCCTTCGAGGTGGACGAGGTGCATGGGCTGTTCGACTGGCGCAGCGTGGTGGCGCATGGCACGGTGTACCTGCTCGACAAGGAGTCCGGCCCGGTGCAGGCGTCGGAGTACGACCGCGCGCTCGACATGATGCGGCGCTTCCTCCCCGAGACATTCACCAGCGAGGACCCGACCCCGTTCCGGACGATCGTGTTCGGCATCCAGGTGATGGAGATGACGGGCCGGGAGGCGCGCGAAGGCAAGCGTCGCCGCTCCGCCACCAAGCGGCGCACGAAGTAGGCGTCGCACCCGCACACGCCGAGGACAATCGCCCGTCCTGTTTTGCGGACGCCCGCCGTCCGGGATTCGGGCGAGGAGCACTGCAAGTTGCTGTGGCGCCTCGGCTTGGCCTTCGCGGCCATTCCTTCGTGGCCGCGGTCCCGGTGATGCATGGAGCACCCAGTGGAGTGCACATCGATCACACTGGGAGGTTCCATGCGCGCACACCTGGTTCGTGGCATCGCAGTTACCCTGGCAACCGTCACCCTGGCCAGCGCCGCCGGTGCGCAGGCCACCTCCACCGGTCCCGGGATGTCCGTGACGCCTTACGCCGGCTACATCGTCTTCGGCAACTACCTGAACGGTCCGCTGGGGACCTCGCTCTCCAGCGCCAGCGGCGCGGTCTATGGCATCCAGGCGTCGGTGGACTTCACGCCAAGCGTGTCGCTGCTCGCCAACGTGGGACGCGGCAACTCGAACCTGCAGGTCGGCGTCCCGTTCCTGGGCGGGATCAACGTCGGGCAGGGCGACGTGCTGCTCTACGACGCGGACCTGGAATTGCGCCTGCCGTCGTCCCCGGGGCAGCAACGCACGCTGGCGCCCTTCCTGCAGGTCGGGGCGGGGCAGGTGCGCTATGACCTCAACGTGTCCCTCCTGAGCACGCAGGCCACCAACTTCGCCGCGAACGGTGGGGTGGGGGTGGACCTCAACCTCGGCCGGCAGTTCGCCCTGCGGTTCATGGCCAAGGACTACGTCGGGAAGTTCAACTTCCAGCAGGCCGCGCACCTCGACGTGCAGGGGGAGACGGCGCACAACTGGGTCTTCAGCAGCGGGCTCAAGGTCGCGTTCTGAGCCCGCGGCCACCGCGGCCGCCACGCCTCGCATTTGCGCCCGTCGCCATCCGCCGGGCACGGGCGCTCGGGCACTACCACTTCGCTATCGGCCCCCTCATCTTGCAGCATCGCGCGCAGGACAAGGGGGCCGACGTGTGCCCCCGCCGGCGCGTCCCGCCACCTTCGTCGCCGTCGCTCTCATGCCGAAGAACAGACCCGCTGATTCTGACAGCGCGCCGTCGGACGATCCGATCGCGCACGCCCAGGCGGTTGCGGACGCCCTCTGCCGCACGGCGTCCGAGTGCTGCCGCCAGCACGATCGCGTGGCGCGCATCCTCGAGCGCTCGGAGCTCGACGCCGAGCTCGCGGCCGCCCAGAAGTTCTGCGAGCTCTGCGACATGACGCTGCAGGAGATGATGGCCGCGTACGAAACCGCGCTGGGTGCGCTGCCGGCGAAGGCAGACGGCGGCTGGGCCGCGCGCGGCACCTCGCTCTGGCAGGCATCGCGGGAGTACCTGCGCCGCCACAGCTCGTGCGACCACCACCTCACTCGCAAGCGGCAGCGCCACGGCTCGAATGAGCTCGGCGAGCTGGCGATGGAGTTCGAGCTCGAGGCCTCGGCCGTGCTGGCGCTCCGCCAGGCCACCGAGGCCTACCGCAAGGAGCGGCCCAGCGCCGCGTGACGACGTTCCCCACTTCCCGGCAGGACATGAAGAAGCACCACGACGGTACCTCGGCGCCGAACCCTTGGTTTCGCCTGCGCCGATCGCGCATCCAGGGCCTGGGCGCCTTCGCGATCCGCGACATCCCCAAGGGCACGCGCCTCATCGAGTACACGGGCCAGAAGATCAGCAACGCTGAGGCCGACCGTCGCTACCCGGACGACGACTCGGGCGAGCGTCACCACACCTTCCTCTTCACGCTCAACTCCCGCACGGTGATCGACGCCGCCTACGAGGGCAACGAGGCGCGCTTCATCAACCATTCGTGCAACCCGAACTGCGACGCGGTCATCGAGCGCGGCCACATCTGGATCGAGTCCATCAAGGACATCCCCAAGGGCGCCGAGCTCGTGTACGACTACCAGTTCGAGCACCTGCCGGAGTACACGGAGAAGGACCTCGCGCTCTACGTGTGCAAGTGCGGCAGCCCGAACTGCCGCGGCACGATCGTGAAGGTGGACCGGCGCCGGCGTGTCGGCCGCGAGTGGCTCGCCCGCCGCAAGGGCGGCAAGGGCCGTCGCGCGTGAGCGATCCGCGCCCCGCGTCGCCCGTGGTGCGCGCGCTGATGACGCGCGCCGTGGATTACGCGGGGCTGTTCCCGCCGGCGCGGCTCGACATGGCCGACGCCGTGCGGGCCTACGCCGAATACCGCGCCAGCCCCGACGCCTGGGCGCTGGGGCGGTTCGTCGTCCCGGCGTCGCGCCTCGAGGAGTTCGAGGACAGCGCCGCCGCGTTCCTTCCGACGTCGGCTGCCGCGTCGTGGGCGCTCAGCGCCCTCCTCTCGGCTGACATCGAGCTGGACGCCGCCTCGGTGGATGCGTTCAACGAGCGCCACCGCGACTGCCGGCGCGGCGCCGTGCACGTGGACACCGTCGAGCTCCGCGCTGCGCAGCCGGACGAGGTCCGGCGCGCCGAGCCGTATGTCGGCGGCCGCTTCGACACGTTCGTCGAGATCCCGGTGCATGACGACCCGGCGCCGCTCGTGGACGCCATCGCGGCGATCGGCGCCAAGGCCAAGATCCGCACCGGCGGCGTGACGCCTGACGCGTTCCCCGGCGCGCGCCATGTGGTGCGCTTCATCCGCGCGTGCCTCGATCGCGGCGTCTCGTTCAAGGCGACGGCAGGCCTCCATCACCCGATCCGCGCGGAGTACCGGCTCACGTACGACGCCGGGGCGCCCCGCGGCACCATGTACGGCTTCCTCAACGTGTTCCTGGCCGCGGCATTCATGCGCCGCGGCCTCGACGACGCTGACGCCCTCGCGCTCCTCGACGAGCGCGACCCGGCGGCGTTCGCGTTCACGGACGAAGACGTCCGCTGGCACGGACATGCGGTATCCCTTTCCGACGTGCACGCTGCGCGCGAGGAGATCGTCTCGTTCGGGTCGTGCTCCTTCCGCGAGCCGGTGGACGAACTGCAAGGCCTGGGGCTCCTGTGACCATGTTGCTCGACGCCACGCACGATCCCGCCCGCCGGTCGTGGGTCGCG
>DASZRI010000272.1:0-3595 GCA_035549215.1 Gemmatimonadaceae bacterium
CGGGGATCACGGAGCTGCACCTGGGCGGCGTGCCCCCGGAAGCCGAGCGCGAGGACCATGCCGACCACGGGCTGTATCGCTTCAAGCGCGGGTTCGGCGCCGAGCCGCTGATGTGCTGGGACGGGCGGTCGCGCACGTGATGCGCACGGCGATCGCGACCGCGGCCACGGTGCTGGCGTTCGCGGTGCTCGTCGTGTTCGCGGGCTGGACGGTGATGGCGGCCGGCTTCGACTCGGCCGGCGTGCCCGCGGCGAGTGCCGAGGATCGGTTCCTGGATGTGGGCGGCGTGCGCACGCGCTACCGCGTGACTGGCAGCGGCGAGCCGACGATCGTGCTCATCCACGGGTTCGGCGGGAGCATCGAGAGCTGGGATGTCGCGCCGCGCGACATGCCGTGCGGGCGTGTCGTCGCGCTGGACCTGCCGGGGTTCGGTGCGTCGGCACGGCCCAACCGCTCATCGGGGCTCGCGGAGCAGCAGCGGTGGCTGGTGCAGGCGATGACGCGACTGGGCGTGGGGCGCGCCGTGCTCGTGGGCGCATCCATGGGCGGCGCAGTCGCCGCCTTCACCGCGGCGCGGGCGCCGGATCGCGTGCAGGCGCTGGTGCTGGTGTCGCCGTCCGGCTTTCCGGGCTCGCTCCAGGCGTCCGGGCTGCAGGGGTACCTGGCGCGGCACCGGCTCGCCAACCGCGTGGCCTGGTGGATCGTCCACCTGCCGTCGTATGGCTGGCTCTTTCCGCGCAGCCTCGCGCGCCAGAGCATCAGCGTCACCGCGTCGTACGACGCCGCCTATGCCGACGCGCTGCGCGAGATCCGTGCGCCGACGCTGCTCTACTGGTCGCCGGGGGACGCGCGCGTGCCGTTCGCGTTCGCCGCGCAGTACCTGGCGCGCATCCGCGGCGCGCGGCTTGTCCAGGCACCGCTGCCCGCCGCGCACAACCTCCAGCATTACGATCCCGCCGCGCTCGCGCGCGTGATCTGCGGGTTCGTCACTGGCGCCGCCCGCGGGTCCGGTACATGATTCGCGCGTGGAAAACTTTGGCCAGTTCGCGCTCATCACGTTCACGTCGGTCCTGTTCATCGTGGACCCGATCGCGGCGGTGCCGTCGTACCTGGTCATCACCCAGGCCCAGACGCCCGAGGAGCGGAAGCACACGGCGCTCCGCGCGTGCGTGGCCATGGGCGTACTGCTCGCCGCGTTTGCGGCGGGTGGCAAGTTCATCTTCCAGCTCTTCGGCATCACGCTGCCGGCGTTCCGGATCGCGGGCGGGCTGATCCTCTGGCTCGTCGCCTTCGACATGCTCCGGGCGCAGCGCAGCACGCAGGAGAGCGGTGAGGAACTGGCCGAGGGCGCTGCCAAGGAGGACGTGGCCCTTACGCCGCTGGCCATCCCGGTGCTCGCCGGCCCGGGCGCCATCTCCACGGCCATGGTGCTGGCCGGCCAGTCCAGGACCATCCTCCAGGCGACCGTGGTGTACGGCGCCATCGCGCTCACGGCGGTCGTGTCCTACGCCACCCTGCGGCTGGGCGAGCGGCTGGTGAAGGTCATGGGACAGACGGGTATCCGCGTCATGACGCGGATCATGGGGTTGCTCCTGGCCGCCGTGGCCACGCAGTTCATCCTGACAGGGCTGCGGGACGCCTGGCCGCACTAGGCCACCTTGCCACGAATCCCCTGACAACCCGGCAGCGTACGGCGGGCATAGTCATTGCCTTGACTGGCCTGAGGGACGAACTTTACACGAATGATGGACGATTCGATGACGACCAATCCAGCGGACCCGTCGGCGGACGCGGGTGCCACGCCGGCCGACCAGGCAGGCGCGCCGGCCGAAGCCACGTCGCTCGAGGCGCAGCTTGCCGCGGTGCAGGCGGAACTCGCGGACCAGAAGGACCGCCTGCTGCGCCTCGCCGCCGAGTACGACAACTTCCGCAAGCGCTCGGTGCGCGAGCGGCAGGAAGCCGAGCTCAAGGGCATGGGGCTCCTGATCAAGGGCATCATTGACGCGCTCGATGACCTCGGGCGGTTTGCGCACGTGGATCCGTCCACCGTGGATGCCGCGACCGTGGTGCAGGGCGCGGACATGGTGGAGAAGAAGCTCCTCAAGTCGCTGGCCGGGCACGGGCTGGAAGTCGTGAACCCGATCGGCCAGCCGTTCGACCCGTCGGTGCAGGAGGCGCTCACCACGATGCCCGCGCAGTCGCCCGAGGAGGACCACCTCGTGGCGCAGGTGTTCCAGGTGGGCTACGTGTTCAACGGCCAGCTGCTGCGACCTGCGCGCGTGGTCGTGAAGCAGTGGAACGGGTCGAACTGACGCATGGCGCAGGGCAAGGACTACTACGCGGTCCTGGGCGTGGCCGCGTCGGCGACGCAGGACGAGATCAAGAAGAGCTACCGCAAGCTCGCCAAGCGCTTTCACCCGGACGCGAACCCGAACGACCCCAAGGCCGCGGAGCGGTTCAAGGAGATCTCCGAGGCGTACAACGTCATCGGCGACGCCGAGAAGCGGAAGCAGTATGACGAGATGCGCCGGCTTGGCGCGTTCGGCGGTGGGTTCTCCGGGGCGCGCGGCGGCGGTCCGCGTCCGCAGCCTGGCGGGCCGACGGCCGGCTTCCGCTTCGAGGACATGGACATCGGCGGCCTGGGGGACATCTTCGGCTCGATGTTCGGGATGGGCGGGCGCGGCCCTCGCGCGCGCGGACCCGAGCGCGGGCAGGACGTCGAACGCTCGCTCGAGGTGCCGTTCCGCACCGCCGCGACCGGCGGCAAGGTGCCGGTGGAGCTCGAGGTCACCGAGGAATGCGAGACGTGCCACGGCTCGGGCGGCGCGCCGGGCGCGACGTTCACCGCGTGCACGGAGTGCGGCGGCCGCGGCACGATCTCGTTCGGGCAGGGCGGGTTCGCCGTGCAGCGTCCGTGCCCGCAGTGCCTGGGGCGCGGCCAGGTGCCAAGCGAGCGCTGCAACACGTGCGGCGGCGCCGGCGAGGTGCGTGCGCGTCGCAAGGTGCTGATCACGGTGCCCGCGGGTGCGGACAGCGGCACGCGCATCCGGCTCAAGGGGCAGGGTGGTCGCGGCAGCCGCAACGGGCCGCCGGGCGACCTCCTCATCACCTTCCAGGTCAAGCCCGACCGCTTCTATTCGCGCGAGGGGCTCGACCTCGTGGCGCGCGTGCCGATCAACATCGCGCAGGCGACGCTGGGCTCCAAGGTGAGCGTGCGCACGCTGGACGGGCGCAAGGTCGCCATCCGCATCCCGGGCGGCACGCCCACCGGCAAGCGATTCCGCGTGAAGGGGCAGGGCATCGAGAAGGACGGCCAGCACGGCGACCTGATCGTGCAGGTCGAGGTCCAGGTGCCCGAGTCGCTCTCCGAGGAGCAGGAGAAGCTGATGCGCGACTTCGCCGACGCGATGGGGATGAAGTACTGACCCAGGCGCGGCGCTGACGACAGGCGGCCAGCGCGTGGCTGACGATGGCCGACCGGCGCGATGCCCGCGGGTCTGCTACGCGGCCAGGATCGGCAGGGCCATGCGCGCCGCGCGCTCGATGAAGCCGCCGCCCAGCACGCGCTCGCCGTCGTAGAAGACGGCCGACTGCC
>DASZRI010000273.1:0-3901 GCA_035549215.1 Gemmatimonadaceae bacterium
CGGATTCCCGGGGCCCGTAGATTACGACAGTGCCCGCGGCCCACGATCCAGCCGCGCCCTCACCGCCGTCCGCCCCGCCCCGCTCCCATGCTCCTGCGACGCTTCTACGACGATGGCCTGGCCCAGGCCAGCTACCTGCTCGGCTGCCAGGCCACCGGCGACGCGATTGTCGTGGACCCCAACCGCGATATCGCGCAGTACATCCAGGCAGCAGAGGCCGAGGGGCTCCGCATCTCGCACGTGACCGAGACGCACATCCACGCGGACTATGTGTCGGGATCGCGCGAGCTCGCCGCGCGCACCGGCGCGACGCTGCTGCTGTCGGCCGAGGGCGGCCCTGGCTGGCAGTACGGCTTCGCCGCATCCGACGGCGCGACGCTCCTGCGCGACGGCGACCGCATCACGGTCGGCAACATCCGACTCGACGTGATGCACACGCCCGGCCACACGCCGGAGCATCTGGTGTTCCTCGTGACCGACGGCGCCAGCGCGGACCGTCCGATGGGCATGCTCTCCGGCGACTTCATCTTCGTCGGCGACGTGGGACGCCCCGACCTGCTCGAGCGCGCCGCGCACGTCGCGGGCACGATGGAGACGGCGGCGCGCCAGCTCTTCGCGTCGCTGCAGCGCACGCGCGCGCTGCCCGACTACCTGCAGCTCTGGCCCGGCCATGGCGCCGGCTCCGCGTGCGGCAAGGCGCTGGGCGCGGTACCGCAGACCACGCTGGGGTACGAGCGCCTGTTCAACCACGCGCTGCAGTACACCGACGAGGACGCGTTCGTGCGCGACATCCTGGCCGGACAGCCCGAGCCGCCCGCGTACTTCGCGCGCATGAAGCGCATCAACCGTGACGGCCCGGCGCTGCTCGGCGACGCGGCGCGTGCCCCGGCGCGGCTCGACGCGGCCGGCGTGGACGCGGCGATCGCGCGCGGCGCGTGGGTGATCGACACGCGCCCCGTGGCCGAGTTCTCTGCCGGGTTCATCCCCGGGACCATCGGCATCGCGCGCAGCCGCTCGCTCACGACATGGTTCGGCGCGCTCGTGCCCGAGAATGCCGAGTCCGTGCTCATCGCGCGCACCGAGGCCGAGGCGCTGGCCGTGGCGCGCGAGCTGCGCCTGGTCGGCTACGACTCGATCACCGAGTGGGCGCCCGCATCCGTCATCGAGGACCGGCGCCGTTCCGGTGCTCCCGTGGCCACCGTCCATTCCGAACACCCGGCGGCCGTGCAGGCTCGCCTGGGGAACGGCGCGCACCCGCGCCTGCTGGACGTGCGCAACGCGAACGAGTGGGCGCTTGGTCACATTCCCCAGGCGGAGCACGCCTTCCTGGGCGACCTGGAGGCCATCATGCGCGACGCGCCGCGTGAGGCGCCGGTGGTCGTGCACTGCCAGGGAGGCACACGGTCGGTGATCGCCACCAGCCTGCTCGTGGCGCGTGGCTTCCGTGACGTGACGAACCTGGAAGGCGGCTACGCGGAGTGGCAGCGGGCGGGGCTTCCGGTCGCGCGGTAATCGCGGGATCTTCTCCCGGGCCCCAAACTCGAGAGAAGTCCATGCGCGCCATCCATCGCATTGCCGTTGCCCTGCTGGGCGCTGTCGCGGGCACTGCTGCCCACGCCCAGAAGCCCGCCGTCCCGTCCACCTCGTACCTGCTCGTCCCTGACCGCGTGTGGGACGGCGTGCAGGACGCACCGCACGCGGGCTGGGTCGTGCTCGTGCAGGGCGACCAGATCGCCGCCGTCGGCCCCCGGGACCAGGTGCGCCCCCCGTCGGGCACGCCGACCGTCACGCTCCCCGGCACCACGCTGCTCCCCGGGATGATCGAGGCGCATTCGCACCTCTTCCTGCACCCGTACAACGAGACGTCGTGGAACGACCAGGTGCTGCACGAGCCGCTGGCATTGCGCACGGCGCGCGCGGTGAACCACGCGCGCGCTACGCTCATGGCCGGCTTCACGACCGAGCGCGACCTGGGCACCGAGGGCGCCGGCTTCGCCGACGTCGGCCTCAAGATGGCGATCAACCAGGGGATCATCCCTGGCCCGCGCCTGTTCGTCGCCACGCGCGCGATCGTCGCGCTGGGCAGCTACGGCCCCAAGGGCTTCGATCCCCGCTGGGAGGTGCCGCAGGGCGCCGAGGAGGCCGCCGGGCTCGATGACATCACCCGCGTGGTGCGCGAGCAGATCGGCAAGGGCGCCGACTGGGTGAAGCTGTACGGCGACTACCGCTGGGGCCCGAACGGGCAGGCCGCGCCCACCTTCACCGAGGAGGAAATGCAGAAGGCGGTGGAAGTGGCGCATAGCGCGGGCCGCCCCGTGGCCGTGCACGCCGCGACTGCGGAAGGCATGCGGCGCGCCATCGAGGCCGGCGTGCAGACCATCGAGCACGGCGACGGCGGTACCTACGAAGTGTTCAAGATGATGGCCGACAAGGGCATCTTCTACGTGCCCACGGTGGCCGCCGGCGACGCCATCACGCAGTACGGCGGGTGGAAGCATGGCGACCCGGAACCGCCGGGCATCCGCGCCAAGCACGAGAGCATGAAGGCCGCGATCGCGTCCGGGGTGCAGATCTGCGCCGGCGGCGACGTCGGCGTGTTCACGCACGGCGACAATGCGCGCGAGCTGGTGCTGCTCGTGGACTACGGCCTCACGCCGCTGCAGGCGCTGCGCGCCGCCACCACGACCAACGCGAAGATGCTCGGCATGCAGGACCGCATCGGCAGCCTGAAGCCCGGCCTGCTCGCCGACATCGTCGCGGTGTCCGGCGACCCGACGCGCGACATCACCGCCACGCAGCGGGTCCAGTTCGTCATGAAGGGAGGGACGATCTACCGGCAGCCGTGACCCGGCGCAGCTGGGCCAGCCGGTACACGACCGGGCCCAGCAGCATCGCCACCGCGCTGCCGACCAGCGCCGGCATCGCGTACTCGCCGTCGCGGAACGACGCGCCGATCACGAACAGGAGGATCACCGTGGGCAACGCGGCCAGCGCGATCACCCCGCGCCGCCCCACGGGGATCCGGAACGCGCCGCGCAGGTCCGGCTCCCGCGCCCGCAGCGCGATCAGCGCCGCGAACTCGAGGAACAGCGCCAGCGAGTAGAGCAGCACGTCGGCCACGACCAGCCGGCCGAAGGGCAGCAGCACGAAGATCGAGTAGCACAGCGCCGAGACGACGATCGCGTTCTGCGGCGCGCCCTGCGCGTTGGTGCGCGCGAGCGGGCGCGGCAGCCAGCCGTCGGCCGCCATCACGAACGGGATGCGCGAGTAGGCGAGCAGCAGCGCGTTGAACAGCGCCAGCGCGCTCACCACGCCGGCGGCCGCGATCCACCCGGCCAGCACGCGCCCCGCCGGTCCCGCGGCTGCCCGCGCGATCTCCGGCCAGCTCCCATCCGCCCACTGCGTCCAGTCCGTGGCGCCGAGCGTGGTCACCAGCGGCAGCAGGTACCCGATCGTCACCAGCGGCAGCGCGAACGCCAGCGCCTTCGGGTAGCTGCGCGACGCGTGGCGCACCTCGCCCTGCACCGTAGAGGCATTGTCCCAGCCGATGTAGTTCCACAGCGCGATCGAGAGCCCGACTGCCAGCCCGTGCAGCGAGCGCTGGCCCGGCGCCGCGAACGGCGCCCACGGCACGTGCGACAGGTGCGGCAGCGACGCGAGCGAGACCGCCAGGAATCCCGCGACGATGAAGGCGCCCGACACGATGGAGACGCGCCCGACCCGCAGCGACCCCAGGCAGTTGATCGCCGCGGCGCCCCAGATCATCACGAGCATCATCCCGATGCGCTGCTCCGCCGTCATCCCCGGCAGGAAATACTCCAGGTACTGCACGAGCAGCAGCGGGTAGATCGCCATGTCCACCAGCGAGTACATCCACGTGAGCCAGCCGTTCTGGAATGCC
>DASZRI010000274.1:0-3310 GCA_035549215.1 Gemmatimonadaceae bacterium
GCTGGCGCCGCGTCGCTGCGGGCGTCGGCCTCGGCCTCGTGACCGCCGCCGCAGTGCTGCTCTTCTGGCGTCCATCGTTCGACGGGCGCGCGCTGCTGCTCATCCGCCAGTACCCCGAGGCGCAGGCGCTGGGCATGCAGAACAAGCTCTCCCAGCTCTCGCAACTCGTACCCAACCTCATTGGCGGCGCCCAGGGCGACGAGGAGCTGGCCACCGAGCTCGCCCTGCTGCAGAGCCGGGCCGCCATCGGCATGGTGGTCGACTCGCTGCGCCTCGAGGTCCAGCCGCGCAGCCCCGGACGCATCGGCCCGGCCACCATCGTCGATTCGCTGCGCCTGCACGACCTGTTCAAGCCCGTGAAGTTCACCCTCCACGCGGGCGTGAACACCATTCCCCAGGGCACCATCTACGCGTCCAGCACGCTGCCCGCCGGCGGTGCTTACGTGCGCCTGGTGGACCGCGAGGACGCCATCACCGACCTGGCCGACCGGCTGAGCACCAAGAACGCCGGCGGCGACGCGGTGGAAATCCTGTACAGCGGCCGCGACTCCACCACCGCCGCCCAGGTGCCCAACCTGCTCGCCCGCGTGTACATGCTGCGGCGCACGACGGTTGATCGTGGCCTCAACCAGCGCCGCCTGGAATTCCTCACCGCCCGCGCCGACACGGTGCGCCGCGACCTGCGCCGCGGCGTCGATTCGCTGGCGCACCTGCAAACCGCGAGCGGCGCCGGTGTCGATGCGGGCATCGCCGCCAAAGGCATCGCCGATCAGTTCGCCAACGTACAAGCCCAGTTGGCCCAACTCTCGGCGAGCCAGCATGCGCTCGATTCGCTCGTTTCACTCGTGAAGTCGGGCCACACCGATCCGCGCGCGCTCGCCGGCTTCCCTGACCTGCTGCGCAGCGCCGCCATCAACGACATCGTGGGCTCCATTGCCCAACTGGAAACTCAGCGCACGGTGCTGCTGGCGCGCGTAGCGCCGACCGCGCCGCAAGTCACCGCGTTGCAGCACGCGCGCGACTCGCTCACCGCCCAATTGCTGCCCATGGCCGAGGCGTATCGGCAATCGCTCGCACGGCAGCGCGCGTCGCTGCAGACCGTGGCCGACTCGCTCGAGATCCAGCTCAACCGCCTCCCCGGCCGCGAGGCCGGCGTGGTGAAGCAGGAAGCCGATGTGAAGCAATTGAGCGAACTCGACGCCGGCATGGGCGCGCAGGTGCTGCAGGCCCGCCTCGCGGCGATGCTCGAAGGCGGCGACGTGCGCCTGGTCGACACGGCAGCCGTGCCGCGCAAGGTGGCCTTTCCGCGGCCCGTTCCCACCTGGCTGGTGGGGCTGCTGGGCGGGCTGGTGCTCGGGTTGCTGCTCGTGCCGATCGCCGGGCCCGAGCGCGCGGCGTAGGCCGCGGTGAAAGTCTCCGCCAAACACTTCGCCGCACTCGGCGCCGCGGCCATGGCCCTCGCCAACGTGGGCCGCATTCCCATGGGCACGCTGGGCGGGCGCACGGCCCCGTTCGTGGTCGACGATGTCGCGACGGTGCTCCTCTGGGGGGCGCTCGCCGCAGTCGTGTTCGGCCGCCGGGTGCGGGTGACGCTCGACGACATCTCCCTGCCCGCGGCGCTGTTCGTGCTCGTCGCGGCCGTGTCCACCGCGATGGGCATCCAGCGCTACGGAATGGGTTTCTGGGACGCCGTCGGCACCGTGGCGTTCCTCGTGCGGTGGGTGGTCTACTTCGGCTGGTACCTGTTCGTGGTCTGGTGCCTGACCCCCGACGAGGCCCGGTCGGCGTGGCGGTATATCGAAACCTCGATACTTGTCGTGGCGGCGTTCGGCATCGTCCAGTCGGCCTTCCTGCCCGGGTTCGCGCAGATGATCCATGCCGGGAGCGATCTCCCGGTGTGGGACGAGCAGGGGCATCGGCTGGTGTCCACCGTGCTCGACCCCAACTTTGCCGGCCTGCTCATTGCCATTGCCCTCATCTTCCGCCTGGCGCGCATGGCCGAGGGCATTCAGGAGCCCGGGAACGGATGGATCCTGACCCTGCTCGCGGCCGCGCTGGTGCTCACCGTATCGCGCTCCTCGGTGCTGGCGCTCGCCGTGGGCCTCGTCGTGATCGTCGCGCTCCGCGGTGTCCGGTTCCGGCTTGGGTACGTGTTCGCGGTAGCGGCCGCGCTGGCGATCCCCGTGTTCTTTCTGATGCGCGGCTACCTGGTCAGTCTGAACAGGCTGTACATCGATACCTCCGCGCTCGAGCGAGTGATTCCCTGGGCTCGAGCACTCGTGCTGTTCAGGGATCATCCGGTGCTCGGAATCGGCTTCAATGCCGCACGCGAAGCCCAACGGGCGTATGGTTGGATTCCCGTGGGAATCGCTGACGTGTCCCTGGATGCCGGGCTTCTGTTCGTGGCGACGATGACCGGCATAATCGGCCTTGCCCTGTATCTCGCCGTCCTGTGGCGCGTCGTGCGGGTGGCGCGCCTGGTCTACCGGGATCCAGCGTTCGCGCCGGCTGACCGTGCGCACGGGGTGGCCACCGCTGCCTGTGTGGTGGCTGTGGTCGTACATTCATTCTTCGCGAACTCGCTACTCCTGCCCTTCGTGATGCAGATTCTCTGGGTGATGTGGGGAACCCTCATGCAGATTGCCGCCCGTCGGCCTCGACGCCTTGTTTCCAGCGCGACGCTGGCCGCCATACCGCTGCTTGTCGTGCTCGGCGCGTGCGAGCCGTGCGCGGGCACCAACGTCTGCAGCCCCGCCGTCAGACTGGATCTCATGGGTCAGATCGTGGATGCCGCGACCGGAGTGCCGGTGCCGGGGGCCAGTGTGCAGGTCGAGCTGTCCGACGGTGAGTCGTTCCATGCGACGACCGACGGCAATGGCGATTGGGAGGTGGTGGGCGCGATATCGGGGAAGGGGCCGTTCACTGCCACGGCCATGGTTACCGCGCCCGGCCACGCGGGCTATACCGTCCCATCGTTCCCCGTAGCCCCCGTGAGCCGCAAGGGCGACGCCACGCCGCTCGGCACCTGGGTTTCCTACCCGCATGTGCGGTACCAGGCTGGCCTCATGTACAACGGCAAGCCGCTGGTTCACGCGAGTGTGAAGTTCCAGCCCACGGCCGGCGTGCCGGTGACTGGCACCCTGACCGGCAGCACGAATGGCGCCGGTATCTTCAGCCTCGACGTCTACGGGCAGCAACTGGGAACCGTGATCGGCAACCTGACGGTCGCCGACGCCGTGCTCCCCCAGCCGACGGTGCTGCGGGGGTACACGATCCCGCTGGACTACCGCTACGGTATCCCGATCCCCCA
>DASZRI010000275.1:0-9890 GCA_035549215.1 Gemmatimonadaceae bacterium
GTCGCCGTCGTCGATGGCGTGCTCGAGCTCGGCAATGCGCTCCTCGTCGATGCGGGCCTTTTGCAGGTGCTCCTTCATCTTTTCGCGATCGGGCGTGGCGAGCAGGGCGCCGATGGCGAAGAGGTCGCGCTGGATGGGGACGAGGACCTCGTCAATGCGCGGCATGAGCTCGATGGAGCGCGCGAGGCCGAGGGCCGCATTGAGCTCGTCCACCGCGCCGTAGGCCTCGACGCGCGGGTCGCTCTTGGGGACGCGGCCGCCGCCAAACAGGCCGGTGTCCCCGTGGTCGCCGGTGCGGGTGTAGATCTTCATGAAGGGAAAGTAGCGAAGGGGAGGGGGGCGTGCGGCGGACTGATGACTGCGGAACTACAGATGTGGGATGCGAGATGTGGGATGTGGGATTTGGGAGGTACCAGATGTGAGATGTGAGGACTCGTAGCAAGTCGGTCAATCCTCACAGCTCGCATCTCAAGTCTCACATCGATCATCCCAAATCTCACATCCCAAATCCCAAATCTGGCGTCCAGGTTCTCAGATCTCAGATCTGAGGTTGCGGTTCGCAGGTGCGCAGTCCTGTCGTGCCGCTGTTTCGGTCCTGCGCCGTACTCGGCCGTGCGCAGTAGTCGGTCCTGCGCCGTTCCCGGCCCTGCGCCGTTACTTCCCCAGAAGCTTCGCCAAGATCCCCCCCGACTTCCGCGGCGGCCGCACGGTCTGGTCGTCGTCAGGGCGGCGCGGGGGCTGGTACGACGCGGGGAACAGTTGTGCCAGGTGCGACTGCAGCCGGTCCGGCGATGCGCCCTCGTGGTCGTGCTGCCGCGAGATCCACCGGTCGAGCAGCGTGCCGAGCATCGCCGCCGTGGCGCGCTGGTCCGGCTTGCGCTGCAGCGCCAGCTCCAGGATCTCGGCGAGCTCCGGGTCCAGGTCGGTCACGCGCGAGCGCAGGTCGGGCAGCGGGCGCACGGCGACTTCCTCCACGGACAATGCCGTGTCGTCCTCGCGGAACAGCGGGCTCAGCGCGAGCAGCTCATAGAGCACGATGCCCAGCGAGAACACGTCGCTGCGCGCGTCCAGCTCGGTGCCGAGCATCTGCTCCGGGCTCATGTAGCGCTTCTTGCCCATGCGCAGGTGCTGCTCGGTGGCCGGGTCGATGGACGTCCGGGCCTTGGCGATGCCGAAGTCGCCGAGCTTGATGTGCCCGTCCCACGAGATCATCACGTTGCCGGGCGACACGTCGCGGTGCACGACGTCCAGCTGCTGGCCATCGGGCGCCGTGAAGTTGTGCGCGAAGTCGAGCGCGCGGCACAGGCGGCTGCCGATGTACGCCACCAGCGTGGCCGGGATCGGGCGCCCGATGTCGTTGTGCCGGTCGATGACGCTGCGCAGCGTCGGCCCCTGGATGTACTCCATGGCGATGAAGTACTCGCCGTTGATCTCGCCGAGCTGGTAGATCTGCACGACATTGCCGTGCATGAGGTTCGCCGAGAGCTTGGCCTCGTCGATGAAGAGCTGCAGGAACTCGGGGCGCCGCGCGAGCTCGGGATGGATGACCTTGAGCGCGATGCGCTTGGAGAATCCCGCGGGGCCGAGCTGCTCCGCCTCGTACACGGTCGCCATGCCGCCTTCGGCGACCTTGCGGATGAGACGGAACGATCCCTTGTACTCGAGGACTTCCTTCATGGCCGGTGCGTGGAGGAAGAGGTTGGGGCGTCGTGGTGGGCGACCGCTGGGCCGGGCGGGATGGCTGCCCCTGCCACGCGCGGTGCGCGCCGCTTGTATAACGACTCGGCTCAGGCGAACGTTATCGAATGATCCACAAAATTCGAGATATCACGATCATTGGTGGGGGCCCAACGGGCCTCTTTGCGCTCTTCTACTCTGGGATGCGCGGGGCTTCCGCGCAAATCGTGGACGCGCTGCCCGAGGTGGGCGGCCAGCTCACGGCCCTGTACCCGGAGAAGTACATCTTCGACGTCGCCGGCTTCCCGAAGGTCCTGGCCAAGGACCTGGTCCGCGCGCTGCGCGAGCAGGCGGCGCAGTTCCAGCAGCCGATCCACCTGGCGCAGCGCGTCGTCGCCCTCGAGGAGGCGGACGGGCACTTCGTGCTCGTCACGGAGACGGACCGGTTCCCGACGCGCGCGATCGTCATCGCCGCCGGCATCGGGGCCTTCGCGCCGCGGCGCCTGCCGCAGCCTGCGGCGGAGCCGTGGTACGGGCGCGGGATCCACGACGTCGTCACGGACCCGGAGCAGTTCCGCGGCCGCAAGGTGGTCATCATTGGCGGCGGGGACTCGGCATTCGACTGGGCCACGCAATTGCTGGATCGTGCGGAGTCCGTCACGCTCGTGCACCGCAGCGACCGCTTCCGCGCGCATGACGCAACCGTCGCGCAGTTCCACGCCGCGGTCCAGGCCGGGCGCGCGTCGCTGTTCACCTTCCACGAGCTGCAGGACCTGCGCGCCCCGGAGGGCGCGGACCGCTTCACGCACCTCGTGCTCAAGGACATCAAGGCCAAGGCGACGCGCGAGGTCGAGGCCGACGTCGTGCTGCCGATGCTCGGGTTCGTGAGCGACATGGGCGCCATCGCCCAGTGGGGGCTCCGGATCGAGAACGACGAGATCCAGGTGAACAGCCAGATGGAAACCGGCCGCGCAGGGATCTACGCGGCCGGTGACGTGACGACCTATCCTGGCAAGCTCAAGCTGATCGCGGCCGGGTTCGGTGAAGCCGCCACCGCGGTGAACCAGGCCGTCCACTGGATCTACCCCGACAAGAAGGTCAATCCGGGGCACAGCTCCAACATGGCGATCTTCGGCCAGAAGGACGACTAGCTGCCGACGATCCAGCCGTTGCCGGCTGCGTAGCGAGCGGTTGCCGGCCGTGAGGCCGTCCACGTCAGGTCCCGCCGGCAACCGTGCAGCACGGCCGCTCAGGGCACGTGCTGCACCACCTCGACCGGCGCCGCGCTGTTGTCCGCGGTGCGGCCGGTGCCCAGCTCGCCGCTGCCGTCGTACCCCCAGCAATAGCCCGTGCCCGCCGGCGTAAGTCCGCAGGTGTGGAACGCCCCATCAGCGCTGAGTGCGGCAAACGCCTGCCCGCCCGTCACCTGCACGGGGACCGGGCTCGCCGCCGACGAACCCGTGCCCAGTGCGCCGAAGGTCCCGTCACCCCAGCACCATGCAGCGCCGGACGCCGTGAGTGCGCACGTGTTCAGGTTCGCGGCAACGATGGCGGTGAAGTTGTGCCCGCCGATGACCGCCACCGGCGTGTCGCTGTCCTGCTGCGTGAAGCCGGTGCCGAGCTGGCCGTTGGTGCCGTCACCCCAGCACCATGCGGTGCCATTCGTCGTGAGGCCGCACGTGTGGTACGCGCCGGCGCTGATGGACGCGAACTTGAGCCCGCCTGCGACCGCCACGGGCACCCCACTGTCCATCGTGTCGCCGTTGCCGAGCACGCCATACGCACCGGACCCCCAGCAGTAGCCGGTGCCGTCGGTGGTCACGCCGCAGGTGTATGTGCCCCCGGCGCTGATGGACGCGAAGTGCAGCTCGCCGGACACCTGCACGGGCGCGGCGCTGCTGCCGCCGATCGTCCCGCTGCCAAGCTGGCCGCTCTGGTTCGCGCCCCAGCACCACGCGGATCCACCCGCGGCCAGGCCGCAGGTGTGCCCGAAGCCGGCGCTGATCGAGGTGAAGTGCAGGCCGCCCGAGACTGCGACCGGTGCGGAGCTCGTGGCTGACGTGATGGTCGCGCCAAGCTGCGCAGACGAGTTGTCACCCCAGCACCAGGCCGCGCCGCCGGCAGTCAGCCCGCAGGTATGCGCGTAGCCCGCACTGATCGCCGCGAACGAGAGTCCGCCCGACACATGGACGGGGAACGCCGTCGCCGTGGTGCTGTCCGTGCCAAGCTGCCCGAGCGCGTTGCTGCCCCAGCACCACGCGGTGCCGTCGGCCGTCAGCGCGCAGGTGTGGGCGAAGCCCGTGGCGAGTTGCGCCAGCGACGTGAACGGCTTGGTGGGCGGTAGCGCGACCGAGATGGCCACCGTGGCGGTGATCGCCTTGTCGGTGGCGGTGATGACCGCCGTGCCGACGCTCACCGCCGTGATGGTGCCGGAGTCGGACACCGTGGCCACTGCCGTGTTGCTGCTGCTCCACGACACGGTGTCCTTCGTGATGATGTTGCCGGCCTTGTCGTACACCGTCGCGCTGACGCGCAGGGTGTCACCCGTGGTGAGCAGGGCGCTGGTCGGCGTGAGGGTGATGGAGTTAACGACGTTGGTGGCCGGGGCCGTGGACGACTTGTGGTCGCAGGCCGCAGTGGCAACGAGGAGCATGGCGGCCACGAAGCGCGCCGCGGCGCTGAAGCGCCGCGATGTCGCGGACGTGGCCTGGATGCGGGATGCCGGCGGGAAACTCGTCATGGGAGTGAAGTGCAGGGGGATCGAGGCCTGAGCGAAACGGCGACAATACCCGCGGCGCGCCATCGGGTTCCGGGCGCTCGTGCTCCTTAACGAGTCTTGAATCCCCCGGGATGGCGCGCCGCGAGCTTGTCGACGTTTGACGTCGCCACCTCCTCCAATGTGAAGCCGGCCGCATCCGCCGCGACCGCCAGGCACCACAGGGCGTCGCCCAGCTCCTCGCGCAGGCGAGCCGGGTCGAGCGCACGCTGCTGGTACAGGTGCTTCCGCACCAGCGCCAGCACCTCGCCGGCCTCCTCCGCCATGCCAGCCGCGGCGTCCATGAGCCGTTCCTCGCGCGTCAGGCTGGCGTTCATCGTGCGCGCCGCGGCGCGCTGGTAGTCATCGAGGGTCATGGGTGGTCACGGTCGAGGGAGCGGGGCTGCGCCGTCAATAAGACACGCGCGGATCGGCCTTCGCGTAGGCGAGGTCGGCCACGAGGTTCACGGCCACGAACACCACGCTCAGGAACAGCACGCTTCCCTGGATGGCGGGCAGGTCGCGCCGCGAGATCGCGTTCACCACGTAGCGGCCCAGGCCGGGCCACGAGAACACCGTCTCCGTGAGGATGCTGCCCGTGAGGTACGAGCCGAAGTCGAGGCCGATCACCGTGATCACGGGGATGAGCGCGTTGCGCAGGGCATGCCGGACGGTCACGACAAATTCCGCGGCGCCCTTGGCGCGCGCGGTGCGCGTGAAGTCGGCGCCCAGCGCGTCGAGCATGGCCGAGCGCGTGATGCGCGCCTGGAACGCGATCGAGCGCATGCCCAGCGCGAGTGCAGGCAGCACGAGGTACTGCAGCCCGCCCGATCCCGACGGCGGCAGCCAGCGGAGCATCACGGCGAACACGAGGATCAGCAGAAGCCCCACCCAGTACACGGGAAACGAGATGCCGAGGTACGCGGCGCCGAGCGCGACCCGATCCACCCAGCCGCCGGGATGCCGCGCGCTGAGCACGCCCAGCGTGATCCCCGTGACCGTGGCGAGCACCATGGCGGCGAGCGCGAGCTCGAGCGTCTTCGGGAAGCGCTCGGCGATGTCGGCGGTGATCGGGCGGTTCGTGATGTACGAGCGGCCGAGTTGCCCGCGCGCCACCTGCTCCACGTAATGGCCAAACTGCACGTAGAGCGGGTCGTCCAGGTGCAGCTCGGCGCGCAGGCGCGCGATGGTCTGCGGGTCGGCGCGCTCGCCGACCATCGCGGTCACCGGGTCGCCGGGCGCGACGTACAGCAGCAGGAAGGTGACGACGAGGACGCCGAGCAGCGTCGGCACGGCGAGGGCGAGGCGCCGCGCGATGAAGGCGAGCACGCGATCAGGGCTTCGCGGCGCGGAAGGCCACGCCCGTCCACCGCTGGCCGTTGTAGATCGCCGGCGGCGTGAACCCCTGGATCCACGGCTGCACCGCGTACAGGTCGTCGTAGAAGTAGAGGTACAGCATCGGCGCGTCCGCAAACGCCAGCGAGTCCGCCTGGCGATACAGCGCGTTGCGCTTCGCCTCGTCCTGCTCGCGGAGCGCGCGCTGCATGAGCCCGTCGAACTGCGCATTGCGGTAGAACGAGACGTTGCCGCCCACGCCCGCGTTGGCACCGGACAGCAGCGGGTCCAGGAAGTCCTCGGCGTCGGGGTAGTCCGCGTACCAGTCCTTGAGGATCATGTCGGTATCGCCCTTGCGCGACGCCTCGCGCGCGGCGGCGGACTCGCGCTGCACGATCTTCGTGCGGATGCCCGCGGCGTTCAGGTAGCCCTGCAGCGCCTCGGCGATGCGCACGTAGATGGGCGTGGTGCCGGTCCACAGCTCGACGTCGATGCCGTTCGGGAAGCCGGCCTGCGCCAGGAGCTGCTTGGCCCTGGCGGGGTCGTACGCGTACGGCACGCGCGCCGTGTCGGCGCCCCCCAGCGACGGCGGGATGACGCCGGCGGCACGGTGCCCGCGCCCGCTGGCGATCTGGCCGAGGATCGTGCGCGTGTCCACCGCGAGGTTGATCGCCTGCCGGACGCGCGCGTCCTTGAGCGGTCCGCGCGTGGTGTTGATCGCCACGTACACCAGGCGCAGCGCCGGCACCGACATCAGCAGCGGGCGTCGCGACGAGTCGGACTCCCACGAGCGCGTGTCGGCAGGGGGCACCTGCAGCACGTCCACGTTCCCATTCTGGAACTCGGCCACCGCCGTGCTCGGCTCGGCGATGATGCGTGCCTGGAGCGAGTCCGCGCGTGGCGCGCCGTCCCAGTAGTCGGGGTTGCGCGCGAAGAGCAGGTAGTCGTCGTGCTTCCACTCGGCCAGCTTCCACGGGCCGGTGCCCACCGGATGTGCGCTGACGTCGGCCGGCGCGGACGCCGGGACGATGGACGCCACCGGCATGGCGAGCAGCTTGGGGAAGATGGCGAGCGGCTGCTGCAGCGTGATGACGAGCGTGCTGTCATCCGGGGCCGAGAGGCCGGTGATCGTGGTCGCCTTTCCGTCGGCGACGTCCCGGGCGCCCTGGATGGGGAAGAGCGGCTCGGCGCGGCCGCCGTGGGTGGCCGGGTTGAGCACGCGCGTGAACGACTGGATCACGTCGTGCGCGCCGAAGGGCGATCCGTCCTGGAACTTCACGCCGCGGCGCAGGTGGAAGGTGTACGTCCGCCCGTCGGGGGACACGTCCCACCGCGTGGCGAGCGCCGGCTGGAGCTGCCCCTCCGGGGAGAACCGGGTGAGTCCCTCGAAGATGTAGCCCACGGCGCGGCCGGTGGGGACGTCGGTGGACAGGGCGGGGTCGAGCGACCGCGGGTCGTACGTGTCGCGCGAGTCGATCAGGGTGTGGCGTGCGGGTCCCGAACGGGCCCCGCCGCGACACCCGGCGGCAAGCGCGAGCGTGAGGGCGACGAGGGGCGAGAGCCGACGCAGGGAGCAGGAAATCACGGTTGACACCTTCCAGAGCGGGCGTGAACTTACGATGGCTGCAGTGACGCGTCAACCAATTGCGCCCGCCGGAGTTACGCGCCGCGCGGGCGCGTCGTGTGTCGGCAGTTCGCTCGCCATGACCCGGGAGGTGCGCGGAGGTCGCGCAGCACGGGATCCGGGGACCTGTTCCGAGGTTCGCATGTCCGACAACCGACAGCATTCGCGACGCGGCGGGTGATGACGCGACTCTCGCACGCCGCGCGCGTGGCAGTGTGCGTGGTCCTGGCCTGCCTGGCGCGGCCGGCGGCGGCGCGCGCGCAGGACATCTCCTGCGACCCTGGCGACCGCGAAGTGATCGGGCTCGCGTTCAAGGGCAACCGCGCGTTCTCCGGGGCGGACCTCTCCCTGCGCATCACCACCACGCAGTCCGGCTGGTTCCGCCGGCACTTCGGCTTCTTCGGCGTGCGCCACTGCCTGGACAGCAGCGAGCTGCCGCGCGACGTCCTGCGCCTCAAGCTGTTCTACAAGGACAAGGGCTACTTCAGCGCGACCGTGGACACCGTGGTGGACAACGTGCGCGAGGACGCGGTGAAGGTGACCTTCGTGATCACCGAGGGGCCGCCCATCGTCCTCGACTCGCTGGCCATCACGGGGCTCGACTCGGTGCGGCACCGCGACCTGGTGCTCGCGGGGCTCGGGCTGCGCAAGGGCCAGCCGTTCGACGTGTCGCTCTTCCGCGCCGACATCGACTCGATCATCGCGCGCCTGCGGAACGCGGGCTACCCCAAGGCGGACGTCGTCTCGTCGTATGACGTGAACACCGACTCGCTGCGCGCGCACGTGCTGCTGCAGGCGCTGCCGGGGCCGCTCGTGCGCATCAGCCAGGTGCGGGTGGACGTGACGCCGCTCGAGGGGCGCGGGCAGCAGATCAGCGACGACGTGGTGCGCGGCCTGATCGGCATCCACCCTGGCGACTACTACAGCGACGACCAGATCGTCGCCGCGCAGCGGAGCCTGTACCAGATCGGCACGTACCGGCACGTGGAGGTGGCACCGCTTCCCGACTCGCTCCAGCCCAGGGGCGACTCCACGCACGAGGTGCTCGACGTCGCGTTGCGCGAGGACTACATGCGGCAGCTCGACACGAAGTACGGCTGGGCCACGCTGGACTGCTTCCGCACCAGCGCGCAGTACACCGACAAGAACTTCCTGCACCAGGGGCGCCGCCTCGAGCTCGCGGGGCAGCTCTCCAAGATCGGCTACGGGTACCCGCTGGCCTCCAGTGCCACGCGCGGGCTCTGCTACCGCGACGTGCTGCGGCGCGACCCGTTCAGCGACACCACCAACTACAGCATCTCGGCCACGCTGCGGCAGCCGGGGCTGTTCGGCGCGCAGTGGGTGCGCACGTACTCGCTGTACCGCGAGCGGCGCAGCGAGTACCAGGCGTACCTGCGCTCGACGCTCATCGGCGGCGAGGCGTCGGCCGGCAAGGACGTGGGCGGCTCCGGGACCCTGCGGCTCGCGTACAACCTGGAGTACGGCCGCACCGAGGCGCAGCCGGCGCTGCTCTGCGCCGTGTTCAACCGCTGCGACCAGGAATCGCAGGACCAGATCTCGCGCGTGGCCGAGCCGCTGGCGGTGGTGAGCGGCCAGTACTCGCTCGTGCGCACGGACAACGCGTTCAACCCCTCGCGCGGCGTCGCCCTGCGCACCGAGCTGCGCAGCTCGACGCGGCTCATCGGGTCGGCGTCGGACCTGACCTTCAACAAGGCGACGGTCGACGCGACGTTCTACGTGCCGGTGACGCGGCGCAGCATCTTCGCCACGCGATTGCGCGGCGGCATCGTGCTCGGCGGCAACTTCGCGGTCAACGGGCCGGCGCAGTACATCCCGCCGCAGGAGCGCCTGTACGCCGGCGGCGCGGGGAGCGTCCGCGGCTTCCAGCAGAACGAGCTCGGGTCGCTGCTGTACATCGCCGAGGGGTACGAGACCATCGTCGTGGATGACAGCACGCGGTACTTCCGGTCGCCGGACCGCGTGACGCCGTACCGCGTGGTGCCCGTGGGCGGCAACGCGATGGTCGTCGCCAACTTCGAGTACCGCGTCCCGGACATCTTCCTGCCCGACCTGGTGCAGTACACGCTGTTCACCGATGTCGGCAACGTGTGGACGCGCGGCACGCCCGGCACGGGGCTCTCCTGGTCGCAGCTCAAGTGGACGCCGGGCGTCGGCGTGCGCGTGTTCACCCCGGTGGGACCGGTGCAGGTGAACGTGGGGTACAACCCGTATGTGCAGCCGCGCGGTCCCATCTATTACGACGCCACGGTGAACCGCGAGACCGGCTTCGCGCCGCTGTACTGCGTGAGCCCCGGCAACGCGATCCCGGTGCACATCCGGTCGAGCAGCACGCCCGGCGCCGCGGTGTACGTGCAGGATTCGCAGGCGTGCCCGGGGACGTTCCTGCCGCAGCAGTCGTCGGCGTTCCTGCGGCGGCTGACGTTCACCTTCTCGGTGGGCCCGGAGTTCTAGGCCGATGTCGCGCCGCCAGCTCGTCGT
>DASZRI010000276.1:0-1596 GCA_035549215.1 Gemmatimonadaceae bacterium
CCTGCGCCACGCTCGACGGCGCGGTGACCTGCAACGTCCCCGACGGCGCACTCACCTGCGCCACGCTCGACGGCGCGGTGACCTGCAACGTCCCCGACGGCGCACTCACCTGCGCCACGCTCGACGGCGCGGTGACCTGCAAGGGGCTGTAGTTGCCCGCCTGAATGGCGTTGGCGATGCCCTGGTTGATCGCGCTCATGCCAAGGTTGCTCTGCGACAGCTGCGAGCCCTGGGTGATGCCGGCCATCTCCAGGCTGTTGAGCGGCGCCACCATCTGCCCCGAGTAGGGCGAGTACGGCGTGTTGGCGATGTTCTGCGCGTAGTTGTAGTTCTGCTGCTCCCACTGCTTGACGGTGGGGTCGATTTGCGTCGTCGTAGTCGTATGCGAAGGAGCGCCGCCACCACCGCCCATGGGCTTATACCTCGTACCAGGTGTTGAGTTTCCGGAACCGCTTGGTCCAGCCGCTATCCTGCGTGGTCGAGAACACGATGCTATCCAGCCCGGCGGCGCGCGCGATCTTCCGCGCGACCTCCACCCCGCACCATCCCTGTCCCGGCTGCTTGGACCATCCGATCCAGATATTCAGCCGCCGCCGGAACTCGAAGGGGAACTGGATGACCTCGAAGATCCCGAACCCTTCCAGCTCGCCGGCGATGTTCTCGAACACGTAGAGCGCCGCCCGGCCGTGAAGCAAGGCGGCGTACACGTCTTCGGCGATCCACGGCTCGCCGTTGGCCTTGCGCACGACTTCCAGGCCGTATTGTAGCGCAGGCCAGACATTGCGGAGTTCCGACACCGGTACGTACCGGAACCGGAGGCGCTCGTCGTCCACGGTGCCCGACAGGGGCGGCAGCGGCGCCGGCATCATACCGCCACCGCGCTGACCGTGCCGGTGTTGCTCACCTGGAGCGCGTACCGCGTGCCGTTCGGCGCGGTCAAGATGACCCGCGCCCCGCCGACCTCGATATCGCGGCCACGCTTCAGATTATTCGTGTCTTCCTGCTCCAGAATGCGCTTCCACACGGGCGCATTCTTGAGCGAAAACGGGATGGGAAGGTTCATCGCCTGCCTCCGGGGTCACCATCGACGCGCAGCGTGCCGAACTGGAACAGCGCATCGGTGCGCGCTTCGATGCGCAGCTTGGCCTGCCGGCCGGTAAATCGAACGTCCACGTAGCCATCGGGCCGGGTGAACAGGTAAGGCCCTGCCGTCGTCTCGGCGCCCGTCGGCGTGAAGCGCGTCTTGAACGTGAAGGCCAGGCTCGCGTCACCCCCCACGTTCGTATCGGGGAGCAGCTGCTTGGCGCAGAGCAGGTTGTCGCCGTTGCCGAGGTCGAACGGCCCGCTCTCGGCGTAGATCTGCCCCACGCGGGTCACGCCGGAATCCGTCCATCCCTGCTCGTGCTGGTACAGCACGCCATTGGCATCCGCCGCGATGGGGTACGGCCACACGTCCCGATCGCTCCAGGCCGTCCGCTGGAGCTGGCCTACGCTCCACCAGTTCTCGACGTAGTTCCAGACCACGTAGCGGTCATTCTCATTGGCGTTGAGGCTGGGGTAGAACCACCAAATCTCATTGAATTGTGCGTTGACGCC
>DASZRI010000277.1:0-4165 GCA_035549215.1 Gemmatimonadaceae bacterium
AGGCGATGTCATCGCAGACGTGCAGCACGCGACGCGGGCGCGGCGACGTGGAGAGCAGCGCATAGAACGTCGCGACGGACCACGCGTCCGCCGGAGGCACATTGAGCCGCGTGCAGACGTAGCCCATGCCGCCCTCGCTTATCCATCCCACCCGCGCCTGCAGCGACTGCAAGGCGGGCAGCAGCAGGTGCCGCCTGGCGCGCTGCGCGTGGCCCCCGTACGCGAGGTGCGCGTCCTGCGCGCGGTCGCGCGAGCCACCGTCCCACGCCGACGTGGGCGCGCCGAGCAAGGCGTCAACGGCGGCGCGTTCGTCATCGGTAGGCGGTACGTCGATCTGCCGGATGTCCATCAGTCGTGTCCCGTGCCCGCCATGGCGTGGGCCGGCTCCACGCGCACGGCGCACGCCTTGAACTCGGCGGTGCCCGACCGCGTATCGGCCGCGTCGATGGTGAGCACGTTCGTGTTGACGTCGTCGGGAAAGTGCAGCGTCATGAACACGACGCCGGCGCGCAGGCCGGGATCGATGTGCGCGGGCGCGACGAGCGCCCCGCGCCGTGACGTGACGCGCACGGGATCGCCCTGCGCGATGCCCAGGCGTGCCGCATCCTCGGGGGACAGCTCGACCATGCCGCCCTTGTGCAGCGGCGAGTCCAGTGCGCCCGACTGCACGCCGGTGTTGTACGACTCGAGGCGGCGGCCGGTGGTGAGCAGCAACGGATACTCGTCGTCCGGCTGTTCCACCGGGCCCTCGTGGTGCACCACCGAGAACGGCGCCGCAGGCCCACGCGCCTCGCCCTGCTCCCACAGCCGGCCGTGGAGGAAGGTGGCGCCGGGATGCGACTCGTCGGGGCACGGCCACTGGATGCCGTTCAGTGCATCCAGGCGCGCGTAGCTCATGCCCCCGCAGAAGGCGGGCGCCACGGCGCGCACTTCGTTCCACACCTGCTCCGCCGTCGGGTGGCCCCAGTCGTGGCCGAGCCGCTTCGCGATCTCGGCGATAATCCAGAGCTCGTCCTTCGCGCCCGCGGGCGGCTCCACCGCCTTGCGGACGCGCTGGATGCGTCGCTCGCTGTTGGTCACCGTGCCCTCGCCCTCGCACCACGTGGCGGCGGCCGGAAGCACGACGTCGGCGAGCTGCGCCGTGCGCGTGAGGAAGATCTCCTGCACCACCAGGTGGTCCAGGCCCTTCAGGATGCGCTCCACGCGCGTGCCGTCCGCGTCCGACTGCGCGGGATTCTCGCCGATCACGTAGAGCGCCGTCATGTCGCCGTGCTCCATCGCATGCAGCATCTCGGTGAGGTTCTTCCCGTAGTCGGGCTGTAGCGTGGTACCCCACTTGTGCTCGAAGGCCGCGCGGACCTTCGCGTCGCGGATATCCTGGAAGCCCGGCAGGCGGTTGGGAATCGCGCCCATGTCGCCGCCCCCCTGCACGTTATTCTGCCCGCGCAGCGGGTTGAGCCCCGATCCCCAGCGCCCCACGTGCCCGGTCAGCAGCGCGAGGTTGATCAGCGCCAGCACGTTGTCCGTGGCGTTGTGGTGCTCCGTGATGCCCAGCGTCCAGCAGATCATCGCCCGGCCGGCACGGGCATACGTGAGCGCCGCCTCGCGGATCACGTCGCCCGGCACCCCGGTGACGCGCTCGGCGAACTCCAGCGTGTACGGCTCCACGGCCTCGCGGTAGGCGTCGAAGCCCACCGTCGCATTCCGGATGAACGCCTCGTGCACCAGGCCGGCGTGGATGATCTCGCGCGCCATCGCGTTGGCGAGCGCGATGTCGCTGCCCACGTGAATGCCCATCCACACGTCGGCCCACTGGGCGGATGACGTCCGCCGGGGATCCACGACGTAGAGGCGCGCCCCGTTGTGGATCCCCTTGAGCAGGTGGTGGAACCAGATCGGGTGCGCCTCCCGGGCGTTGGAGCCCCAGAGCAGCACGACTTCCGTCTCTTCAACTTCCTGGTAGGAGCTCGTGCCCCCGCCAGCCCCGAATACCGTCGCCAGACCGACGACGCTGGGGGCGTGTCACGTCCGGTTGCAGCTATCGATGTTGTGCGTGCCGAATGCGACGCGGGCGAGTTTCTGCGCCAGGAAGTTGACTTCGTTCGTGGATTTCGAGCAGCTGAAGATGCCGAGCGCGTTGGGGCCGTGCGCCTGGAGGTTGCGCCGGAAGCCTTCCGCGGCGCGATCCAGGGCCTCGTCCCACGTGGCCGGGCGCAGTTCGCCGTTCGTGCGAACGAGCGGCTGCGTGAGGCGCGTGTACCCGTAGGAATGGGTCCGACCGACAGTCATGCGGTGCCTCTCCTCAATGGGCAGGAATGGACAGCACAGGGACGATGGCCACGGGACGCGAAACTGGCAAGTCGTTGCGGCCGCGAACGCTGCGCCGTACCCGGGCGTTTCCTCACGGCGCGCTCGGCAACCCGCCGACAGACAGCTTGACGAGGCGGCCGTAGCGTCGGTGCAGGCCCACTGGTGGCGCCCACGCCATTCTTCGAGGAACACGAGAACCCGCCGCCCTCGGGGCGCGTGGATCGGTTCATCCGCCGCTTCCACGGCGTGAGCTACGCCCTCGCCGTCCTCGCGATCTACGTGCTCGGCGCCGTGGCGCTCGGGCTCGCGCTCGTGCCCTCGCTCGCGATCGTGGCCCGCCTCGCCCCGCCGCTCTGGGGCAGCGGGACGCAGTGGCGCTGGCCCGCGCTGGCCGCGCTGCTTGCGGGTGCCGTCTTCCTCTGGGGATTCGCGCTGCTGGTCGTCGTGCCCGCGCTGAACTTCGTGCTGCCCACGCGGCTGCGCCCCTTCCGCGGCGGCTACTTCACGGTTGCCGCCGTGCCCTGGTACCTGCACAACGGGCTGTTCTACCTGGTGCGCTACACCTTCCTGCCGTTCGTCTCGCTCACGCCGATGGGCACGTGGTTCCTGCGCGGCATGGGCATGCGCATCGGCCGGCGCGTGCGCATCACGACGGAGTTCTTCACCGACGTGAGCATGATGACGGTGGGCGATGACAGCGTGATCGGCGGCAGCGCGACGCTGTTCTGCCATTACGGAGGCGGCGGCCACCTGGTGATTGCGCCGGTGGTCATCGGCCGGCGAGTGACGATCGGCGAGCGCGCCACGATCATGGGAGACGTCGTGATCGGCGACGACGCGCGGATCCTCGCGCACGCGGCACTCCTGCCGGGAACGCGTGTCGGCGCGGGCGAGGTGTGGGGAGGCGCGCCGGCCCGCCGCATCCCTGAGGATGAATGGGCCCGCTACAAGTTGGAGACTCGCGGGGGGACGCAGTAACGCCATCCACCTTGGCTTGCGCAGGACGGCCGAACATGTACGCTTCGGGCATGATGGCCCCGGATGTCAGGCCGCGCGACACGCGTGGCGCGGTTTCGGATCATTCCGTGCGCAGCCCCGGCGCGCGATGGTGGCAGTTGGCAATCCTCGCGGCGCTCGGGTGCGCCGCGGCGACACGCCTGAGCATTGCCACCATCGTGCCGTCCACGCACGCCCCGGTTGTCTCGTTCGAGGCCGGGTTGATGCTGGCCTGGCTGCTGCGGACGCCCACGTCGCGCTGGCCGCAGGTGCTGGTGCTGGCCGCGATCGCCGAGTTTGCGGCGTGGTGGGCGGTGGCCACGCCTGCGATCGCGTTCGGGCTCGGCGCCGCGGCGGTCGCGCAGGCGGCCATCGGGGCGTTCATCATCGAACGCATCCGCCGCCCGCCCGTCGTGCTATCCAGCTTTGCGTCGCTGGTCACCGTGCTGCTCGTGCCCGCCGCCATCGCCATCCCCGCGGTTGCATTGCGCAGCACGCTCGTGCTCGGCACGCCGCCGGGCGAGCGGGCGACGGTCTGGCTCGGCTTCTACGTGGCCGGCGTGGTCGGCACGGCAGCGGTGGCGCCCCTCTGGCTGTCGCTCTCGCCGATGCCCGCGTGGCTGCGGGGCCGCGGGCGCGCGGTGCAGGTGGAGGCAGCCGCAATCGCCGCGCTCGTGCTCGGCGTGAGCTGGCTGACGCTCGCCCGCCCGCCGGCCGAGATCGAGCCGCTGCGCCCCGCCGTCACGCTCACGACCCTGCTCTTCCTGTGGGCCGCGCTCCGCTTCGGGCTCGTGGGTGCCGCCTGGTCCGTCTTTGCCTACGCGACGCTGGGCGCGTGGGAGACGGTGCGCGGCCTCGG
>DASZRI010000278.1:0-3211 GCA_035549215.1 Gemmatimonadaceae bacterium
CGTAGGGGCCACACCCGTTCCCATTCCGAACACGGCCGTTAAGCCCTACAGCGCCGATGGTACTCCGATCGAGAGATCGCGGGAGAGTAGGCCGTCGCCGGCACCTCCTTCACACGCCCCAGCCCCGGCTGGGGCGTGTGCGTTTTCCCCCCGGCCGACGGCGGGCACACCCGCCCCGCGCCGCCGGCATCGCCCGCGTCGCACACCGGCGCGCGCATCCCGGCGCCCCTTCCGGCCGCTCCCGCTCCGCCCGACATTCTGCGCATGGCCGATGCCCCATCCGTCCGCGCCCTGCGCGGCGCCACCACGGTCGACCGCGACGACCCGGCCGCGCTCCAGGCGGCAACGCGTGAGCTCCTGGCCGAGCTCCTGCAGCGCAACGCACTCTCGACGGACGACGTCGTGAGCGCGCTGTTCACCGTCACGCCCGACCTCGCCAGCGACTTCCCCGCGCGCGCCGCGCGCGACGCGGGATGGGCCGACGTGCCACTGCTCTGCACGACCGAGATCCCCGTGCCGGGCGCGCTGCCGCGCTGCATCCGCGTCCTGCTGCACGTCGAGACCACGCGGGCCCGAAGCGAGATGCGGCACGCGTACCTGCGCGATGCCGCGACGCTGCGCCCCGACCTGCGCTAGCCGCCGCGCTTCGGCGTGGGCGTGCGCGCGGCCGAGGAGTCCTTGTGCGCGGCGTTCGCCCGCGCGCGGCGCATCGCGGCCACGGCCTGCGCGTGCTCGCTGAAGGCCACACGGAACTCGTGATGGCCATCCGGCGCCGCCACGAAGTACCGGTACGGCACGTGCGCCGGATACAGCGCCGCGATGATGCTGGGTGCCCCGGGTGACGCGATGGGGCCGGGCGGCAGGCCCTTGTGCTTGTACGTGTTGTACGGCGACTCGACCTTCAGGTCCTTGTACAGCAGCCGGGCCTCGTGCTCGGGCAGGGCGTACTGCACGGTCGGGTCGGCCTGCAGCAGCATCCCCGCGCGCAGCCGGTTCATGTACACGCCGGCGATTACGGGACGCTCCTCGGGAAGCTTCGCTTCCTTCTCGACGATGGACGCGAGCGCCATGACGTCGTTGCGGGACATCCCGATCGAGTCGAGCCGCGCCGTCCACGCCGGCTTCCACTGATGCTCGAACTGCTGCACCATCGCGTCCACCGCCTCGCGCGCCGTGGTGCCATCGGGGAAGCTGTAGGTGTCCGGAAACAGGTAGCCCTCGAGCGTCGGCGTCGGGACGTCCAGCCGCGCCAGGAGCGCGGTGTCGCGCACGGCTGCCCGGACGGAGTCGACCGGGACGCCGAGCCGGTTCGCGAGCAGCGGCACGATCTGGCTGAGGGAATAGCCCTCCGGGATCGTGACGATGCGCACGATGCCGCGCCCGGCGCGCAGCGACTGCAGCACGGTCTCCCAGCTCGCGCCGCGCCGGAGCACGTAGGTCCCGGCGCGGATGCTGCGGTCGCCGCCCCGCACCCAGGCGTACGCGCGGAAGAGGCGCGACGAGGCCACGATGCCGTGGCTGGCGAGCGAGTCGGCGGCGACGCGGACCGATGCGCCCGTTGGCACGACGACCCGAACCTTCGTGGAGTCAGGCGTCGCGCAGGCGGTGGCAAACAGCGCCGCGGCCAGCGTCACGGCGCGCAGGGACCGGCTACGACGCATGGGCCATCGCGTGCTGCAGGAGGATGGTCGCGGCGAGCGCGTCCACGTCGCCCTTCCTTCCGCGCGTGGAGCCGCCCATCTCGCGCACGGCGCGCAGCGCGGCGGCGGTGGTGAATCGCTCGTCCACCAGGCGGAACGGCAGCCCGGTGCGCTTCTCCAGCTCGACGGCCACGGCGCGCACCTCGATGGCGCGCGGGGTGTCGTTCCCGTCGGCGTCGAGCGGCAGGCCGAGGACGAACGCGCGCGCCTCGAGTTCCTGCGCGCGGCGCACGAGCTCGGCGATGGGCGGCCGCTTGCCAGCGCGTCGCTCGATGTGCCCGGCCGGCGACGCGATCGTGCCCGTGGGATCGCTGATCGCGAGCCCGATGCGCCGCTCTCCCCAGTCCACTGCCAGCCAGCGCCCGCGGTCCGCCGGCATGCGCTCAGCCCTGCGCCATCTGCGTGAAGAACTCCTTGTTGTTCTTCGAGCGCGACATCTGCTTGAGCAGGAAGTCGATCGCCTCGGCTTCCGGCATGTCGGCCAGGAAGGTGCGCAGCAGCGTGACGCGGTTGAGTTCCTCCTGCGTGAACAGGAGTTCCTCCTTGCGCGTGCCGGACCGGTTGATGTCGATGGCCGGGTAGATGCGGCGCTCGGCGATCTTGCGGTCGAGCACGAGCTCCATGTTGCCGGTGCCCTTGAACTCCTCGAAGATCACCTCGTCCATGCGCGAGCCGGTCTCGATGAGCGCAGTGCCGATGATCGTCAGGGAGCCGCCGCCGTCGATGTTGCGCGCGGCGCCGAAGAACTTCTTCGGTTTCTCCAGCGCCTTGGCGTCCACGCCGCCGGACATGATCTTGCCCGAGTGCGGGATGACGGCGTTGTGCGCGCGGCCCAGCCGCGTGATGGAGTCGAGCAGGATGACGACGTCCCGGCCGCTCTCCACCAGCCGCTTGGCCTTCTCGATGACCATCTCGGCCACCTGCACGTGGCGCGAGGGCTCCTCGTCGAAGGTCGAGCTGATCACCTCGCCGCGCACGGTGAACTTCATGTCCGTCACTTCCTCCGGGCGCTCGTCGATGAGGAGCACGATGAGGACGACGTCCGGATAGTTCTCGGCGATGGCGTTGGCGATCTTCTGCAGCAGGATCGTCTTGCCGGCGCGCGGCGGCGACACGATGAGGCCGCGCTGCCCCTTGCCGATGGGCGCGATGAGGTCCATCACGCGCATGCTCAGGTCGCCCGCCTTCACCTCCAGGCGCAGGCGCCCCTCGGGGTAGCGGGGGCGCAGGAGGTCGAACGCCACGCGCTCCTTGGCCAGCTCCGGGTCGCCGTAGTTGACCGACTCGACCTTGAGCAGCGCCAGGTAGCGCTCCCACTCCTTGGGTGGGCGCACCTGCCCGCGCACGGTGTCGCCGGTCTGGAGGCCGAACCGCTTGACCTGCGACGGCGAGACGTAGATGTCGTCGGGGCCGTGCAGGTAGTTCCAGTCCTGGCTGCGCAGGAAGCCGTATCCCTCGGGCAGCACCTCGAGCACCCCCTCACCGACGAGTTCCTCGCCGCGCTCGAGCAG
>DASZRI010000279.1:0-3134 GCA_035549215.1 Gemmatimonadaceae bacterium
TCCGCGGGCAGCGCAGCACGAACAGATGCGGCGACGGCCTCGCTGACCGCCACGAAGCGGGCGACGCGCCGCGTCCACGTTCGCCGTTGCCGCACCTGCAGCGCCACGGCCGCGGCGGAGAGCACGAACGAGTCGCGGTAGCAGCGGTGGACGACGCCGGGCAGCGGCGCGTGGCCGACGCAGTCGGTGCAGGCGTGTCCGTCGCGTACGAGGAACGGCTGCACGCACACGGCGCGCGCGTTGTGCAGGTGTTGCACGACGGGTACACCCGCGGCGTGCGCCGCGGCGTACACCGCGGGACGCGCCATCAGGAACTGGTTGTGCACGTGCACGACGTCGAAGCGCTCGCGTTCCAGCAACGCCCGTACGTCCCGGCCGCCGCTGCGCACCACGGAGTGGCCGCGCGCGGCGAGCACGGTCTCCTGCGTGTCTGCCAGCCGCTCCTCCCCGCCGGGCTGGGCGTAGGGCTGGTGGACGAGGAGGATCTTCATCGCGCGCGCGTCGCCAGGTAGGCGCGGTAGATCGGCTCCATCGTGTCCCACGGCGTCCACGGGCCCACGAGCTCGCGCACGCGTTGCGCGGCGGCGAGGCCCAGGCGCGTCGTCGCGTCGCGATCGGTCGCGATGCGCACGAACGCATCAGCGGCGGCGTCGACGGTACCGGCGATGAATCCCGTATCGCCTACCAGCAACTCGATGCCGGGCACCGGCGAGCCCACCACGGTGCGGCCCGCCCACATCGCTTCCATGACGGCAAGCGGCGTGCCCTCGCTGCGGGCGAACAGCGCCAGCGCCCACGAACGGCGCAGCACTGTTGCCGGGTCGGCCTGGCCGAGCATCTCGACCGGCGCACCCAGCTGCGCGATGAGTGCGGCGATCTCGTCGCCGCGGTCGCCGGTACCGCCGAGCAGACCGCGTACGCGCTGGCCGCGCCGCACCGTCTCGGCGATAGCTCGCACGAAGATCTCCGGTTGCTTGCGCTGGTCGAGGGCGCCGAGCCAGCCGATGACCGGCACCTCTCCGCTCGGCAGGCCCATGACGTCGAGGGCGCGCAACGCCGGGCTGGCGTAGGGCTCGTACACCCACGGCTTCGGGTAGCCGGGTTCGCCCGTCGACGCCCGCCGCGCCAACCGCGGCAGCGTGGCCAGCCACAGCCGCCGCAGGCGCGCGTAGCCCGGGGGATCGCTCGGGTCGGGATGGGCGCCGTGCACCGAGAGGAACGGGGTGGGCAGGCCGGCGAGACGGGCGAGGAGCACCGACCGCATCCCGTGGACGTGCACGACGGTGTTGTCGTCGACCAGCACCTGAAGCGCGTGCAGCGCCCGGCGGGCGGCGCGCATCTCGCCGGCGCGCCGCGCCGTTACCACCGCCGGTATCTCGACCCAGATCGCCGGCGCGGCCGGCGCGGCTCCGTCCGCCGGGGCGGCGACGATGACGCCCCAGCCGCGGCCGGCGAACCATTCGGCTTGCAGGCGGACCAGCGCGCCGAGGCCGCCCGCCAGGGTGTCACTGACCACAAGCAGACGGCCCACGGCTCCTAACCTAGAAAGACTGTGGCGTCGCGACCGAAACCCCGTCCCGTTCCGCTCGAGCCCGAGGCGGTACCGGAGCCTCAGCCACTGCCGGCACCGCCGCGGCGCTTCGCCCCGCAGGGCGTGGCCTACGCCAACGCGTGGGACGCGATCATGGTGCTGTCGATCGCCAATCTCCTGGTGGCGGTCGCCATCGGGCTCATCTGCGCCGGCCTCGGTTACGCCGACGTGATGCGCCAGCCCGCCGAGTACCAGTCGACCGCCATCATGCTGATGGACCAGCCTCAGGCGCTCACCAAGGGCGACTCTGGCATCGTGGTGAAGCTCAACTTGCTGCGGGCGAAGTACGCAGCCCTGATCACGACGCCCGAGATCGTCCTGCCCGCCGCCCGCGAATCCGGCCTGTCGGCTGGTGAGGTGCGCAGCGCAGAACATCCGCTGTATCCGCAGAACTCGTTGACGCTGCTGCCCATCGCCCGCACCAGCAGTCCCGAGCGCGCGCAGAAGATCGCGCAGGCCACAGCCGACGCGCTGACGAAGTACGTCCAGGATGAGCAGGCGGCCACCGGTCTCGATCCGGCCACGCGCCTGAGCTTGCGCGTCATCCAGAACGCCGGGCCCGGGCTCAAGGTTTCACCCGTGACCCAGCGCGCCCGCCAAGTCGCCCTGGTCGCGGCGGCGGGCGGCATGCTGCTGGCCTACGTCGGGTTGCAGCTGCGCTCGGCGCGGCGCGCTCCACTGCCCACCTCGTCCGCGTAACGACGCAGTGCCCACTCTCGCGATCCAGCTGATCGCGGTCGCGCTGCTCGTCGTGCACCTGCGGGGTTCGGTGAAGGTCTCCGCGGCCGCGCTCATCGGATCGACGTTCGTCATCCCCGGAGCGATCCTCTTCCCGCAGGCGCCGGCGTACGTGTTCGTCGCTCGCCTCGGGCTGTGGGCGGCCTGCGTCGGACTGCTCGTCCGCGCCGGGCGTGGCGACATCGACCGCTCGCTGCTGCGCCCGTCGCGCGTCCTCGTGGCCTTCGGATTGTTCGTCGCCGCCGCCTTCGTCATCGGCGTGGCCAACGGCCCCTATCCGTCGCAGAGCGCCCGCTCGTTCGAGTTGTGGCTGCTGTTGCTCGACCAGTTCCTGTTCCTGTGGGCGGCGACGGTGTTCGTGCGCCTATTGGGCGTCCGCTTCATCGCCGCGTGCGCGCTCGTGGGTGTGGTGTTCGCCTCGGGCATCGCCATCGCCGAGCGCGTCACCGGCGCCAGCTACGCCCACTGGTGGTTCCGCCACCAGGTGAAGTTCGGCCTCGCCGGCCAGCGTCTCGAAACGCGCGGCGGCAAAGTGCGGGTGCGGGCGACGGGTGAATACTCGCTCCAGTTCGCGTGGGTGCTGGCCTACTTCATGCCGCTGCTCGGCGTGCTGGCGCTGCGGACGAAGCGCTTCCTGGTACTGCTGGCGCCGGTGGTGGTGATGATCGCCATCGTCTTGACCGTGACCCGCAGCGTCTTCGGAGGACTCGGGCTCGGCGCGCTGTGCCTGCTGCTGTTCGCCCGCGGCGACCGCAAGGTGATCGGCGCCGTATTCGGCGTCGCGCTGCTGGCCGCGGCGGTGTAC
>DASZRI010000280.1:0-2979 GCA_035549215.1 Gemmatimonadaceae bacterium
CGGCCCGGTGAACACCGTCATGCCGTACCGCGCGCTGGACGAGGCGGTGGAGCTCGCCCGGCTCGGGCGCGGCAGCCTGGTGGGATCCCTTGTCACCGCCGATCCCGCCGTGGCGCGCACGATCGTGCTCGGCGTGGCGCCGTATCACGGGCGCCTGCTCGTGCTCGATCGTACCTCGGCCAAGGAGAGCACCGGGCATGGCTCGCCGCTGCCGAACCTGGTGCACGGCGGCCCGGGCCGCGCCGGCGGCGGCGAGGAAATGGGCGGCGTACGCGGCGTGCTGCACTACATGCAGCGCACCGCGCTGCAGGGCTCGCCGTCCGTCGTCACGCAGGTCACCCGCGAATGGACCGCCGGCGCCGAGCAGAAGCGCGACACGGTGCACCCGTTCCGCAAGTATTTTGACGAACTCGAGGTCGGTGACACGCTCATCACCGGCTCGCGCACGATCACGCTCGAGGACGTCGAGCGCTTTGCCGCGCTGAGCGGCGACGTGTTCTACGCCCACATGGACGCCGAGGCCGCCCAGATGCACGGCGTGTTCACCGGGCGCGTGGCGCACGGGTACTTCATCGTGTCGGCGGCCGCCGGCCTGTTCGTGGACCCGGCGCCCGGTCCCGTGATGGCCAACTACGGCCTCGAGAACCTGCGCTTCGTGAAGCCCGTGTACCCCGGCGATGCGATCCACGTGCGCCTCACGTGCAAGCGCAAGACGGCCAAGGACACGCCGCCTGATGGCGTGCCGCAGGGCGTGGTGGAGTGGGACGTCGAGGTCCGCAACCAGGCGGACGAGCCGGTGGCGCTCTACTCCATCCTCACGCTCGTCCGGCGCTCGGCCGCGGCGTAGCAGGACACGCGCACCAGGTTGCGCGTCGCGGCCATGGGAACCGCGCGCTCAGGGCACGGTGCCCTTGAGCGTGCGGTCCACCGCAAAGTCGTCCGGGAATTCCAGCGCGCGGAACGTCGGCGTGCCCAGCGTGACGCGCGCCGCGTAGGTCGCCTTGCCCTGCGTCACGCGCACGGTGGTCGTGCGCGGCACGGCGATCGTGATCTTGAGCGTGCCGTGCACCCCGGGGCCCAGCCGGCCCAGCGCGATCGCATTGCCGTTGCCGTCGAGCACGCTGACGTCGATCGGTGCCCCAGACTCGTTGGCCAGGTCCAGCGCGCAGGCGTTGGCCATGCAGCGGCCGGCCGTGCTGTCGGCCACGGCCGGCGACACCGGGATCGGGCGCGCGTAGCGGCAGCCGCCCGCCGCGGCGAGCAGGGCCAGCGCCACGCACGCCCCGCCGCGGATCACGGCACGGCCTTTGACGTGTCGCGCAGCGTCGGGTAGGTGATCCCGAGCTGGTCCAGGTAGGTCCGGTACTTCGACGGGTCGTAGTAGAACGGCCGCATGAGCGGGCGGAACTTCTCCATGCGCTCGCGGTTGAGCCAGGTCGGCGGCTCGTCCGTGGCCCGGATGAACGGCGTGTACTTCACCGACCTGGTCTGCACGTTGCGGAAGTAATCCCACGCCTGCGTCACCATCGCGGGCTTCAGGAACAGGTCGAGCATCGTCATCGCCTGCACCTTGGCGCCCGCCGTCGCGCCCTTGTGGGCGATCGGCGTCGCCATCGCGATCGCGTTCGGCCAGCTGTGCCCGGGCAGGTTGGGGATGTTCGACGGGAAGCGCAGCGTGACCGTCGGTACGTTCCACGACACGTCGCCGATATCGTCGCTGCCGCCGCCGCGACGCTGCGCCTCGGGAATGGGCCCCTGCAGCGTGTCGAGCCTCGTCGCCAACCCCGTCTCCTTCACGCCGATCTCGCGCTGCACGGCGCGCGCCAGCGCCTGGTCGGCGTCGCTCCACTTCGGCAGCCCGACGCGCTGGATGTTGGCCGTCATCAGCTCGGCGATCGGCTTGCTGAAGTGGCCGTCCCATGCCGAGCCGAGCACGCGCTCGCCCGTGAGGTGCGTACCGGTCATCATCGCCGCGGCGCGCGCGATCGTGTCGCCCACCGCCCACAGCGCCATCACGTGCGGGTAGTCCGTCTCGCGGAAGTAGTACCACACGCTCGCCGACGGCGGCACGACGTTCGGCTGGTCGCCGCCATTCGAGATCACGTAGTGCGAGCGCTGCTGCAGCCGCAGGTGCTCGCGGCGGAAGTTCCACGCCACGTCCATGAGTTCCACGGCGTCCAGCGCGCTGCGCCCGGACCAGGGCGCTCCCGCGGCATGCGCCGCGGTGCCCGTGAAGGAGTACTCGACGCTCACCAGCGCGTTGCCCGGCGAGTCCCCCCAGGATGTGACGAGGTTGTCGTCCACGTGCGAGAACAGCACCGCATCGACGTCCTTGAAGACGCCGGCGCGCACGTAGTACGCCTTGGACCCGAGCAGCTCCTCGGCGATGCCCGGCCAGAGCTGGATGGTGCCCGCGATGTGCTCGCGCTCCATGATCGCCTTGATCGCGAGCGCGGCCGTGATGTTCACCGCCTGGCCGGAGTTGTGGCCCTCGCCATGCCCGGGTGCGCCCTCGACGAGCGGGTCCTTGTAGGCGACGCCCGGCTTCTGGCTCGCCTGCGGAATGTCGTCCACGTCGGAGCCGAGGGAGACGACCGGCTTGCCGGAGCCCCAGGTGGCGACCCACGCGGTGGGGATGCCGGCAACGCCGCGCACGACCTTGAACCCGTTCTTCTCCAGGATGCCGGTGAGGTACCTGCTCGTTTCCACCTCCTGGAAGCCGGGCTCTCCGAAGCTGAAGAGCATGTCCACCATCTGCTGCGTGAAGGTGGACATGCTGTCCACCATGCGCGCGGCGTCCGCCTTGAGGCGGGCGACGCGCGCGTCGTCGGGGACGAGCACGGTGTGGAACTGCGGTGTCGTGTCGCGCTGCTGGGCGGCGAGCCTCGGCGCGCTGATCGCGACAAGGACCGATGCGCAGGCAATGGCGCGACGTGCGATCGGGCAGGGGACGAGCGGACGCATGGGCAGGGTGGGTGG
>DASZRI010000281.1:0-4919 GCA_035549215.1 Gemmatimonadaceae bacterium
GTGCTCGAGATGGCCATGGATAGCATCTTCGCGGTCGTGGACGTGTTCTGGGTCGCGCACCTGGGCGCGGATGCCGTCGCCACCGTCGGGCTCACCGAGTCCATGATGGCGATCGTGTACACGCTCGCGTTCGGGCTGAGCATCGGTGCGACGGCGGTCGTTGCCCGGCGCATCGGAGAGCGCGACCCCGATGGCGCGGCCGGCGGCGCGGTGAACGCGCTCACGCTGGGCATCCTCGTGTCCGGCGCCATGGGGCTGGCCGGTGCGGTGCTCGCGCCGCGCCTGCTCGCCGTCATGGGCGCCGACGCACGCGTCATCGCGCACGGCACGAGCTTCACCCGCGTGATGCTCAGCGGCAGCGCGACGGCGTTCCTGCTGTTCGTGATCAACGCCGTGTTCCGCGGCGCCGGTGACGCCGCGGTCGCCATGCGCGTGCTGTGGCTGGCGAACGGCATCAACATCGTGCTCGGCCCGCTGCTCATCTTCGGCATCGGGCCGTTCCCGAAGCTCGGCGTGACGGGCGCCGCGGTGGCCACGACCATCGGCCGCGGCACGGGCGTGCTGTTCGCGCTCTCGCGCCTGGCGAAGGACTCGGGGCACCTGCGCGTGGCGCGGCGCCACCTCCGCGTGGACTGGCGCGCCATGCTCGCCATGGCCCGCATGTCCGCCGTCGGCACGTTCCAGGTGCTGATCGGCACGTCGAGCTGGATCGGGCTCGTGCGGATCATCGCGCTGTTTGGCAGCGTGGCGCTGGCCGGCTACACCATCGCCATGCGAATCGTGATCTTTGCGCTGCTCCCCGCGTTCGGGCTCAGCAACGCGGCGGCGACGATGGTCGGCCAGGCGCTGGGCGCAGGCGATCCCGCGCGCGCCGAGCGTTCCGTGTGGACGGCGGCGCGATACAACCTGGCGTTCCTGGGCTCGCTGGGCGTGCTGTTCTTCGCCCTCGCGACGCCCATCGTGCACCTGTTCACCGGCGACGCCGCCGTCGCGCACGTGGCGGTGAACGGGCTGCGGATCATCGCCGTCGGCTTTCCGCTGTATGCGTTCGGGATGGTGCTCACGCAGTCGTTCAACGGCGCGGGCGACACGTGGACGCCGACGCTGATCAACCTCGGCGTGTTCTGGGTCCTGGACATCCCGCTCGCATACGTGCTGGCCAACCACCTGCACATGGGACCGCCGGGCGGGTTCGCGGCGGTGACGGTGGCGTACTCGGTGCTGGCGGCGGTCAGCGCGGCGGCGTTCCGGCGCGGGCGCTGGAAGGCGCAGCGCGTCTAGCTCAGAACGGCTTGAACTCGTCGAAGGGCTGGCGGCAGGCGTTGCAGAAGTGGATCGCCTTGCACGCCGTGGAGCCGAACTCGCTCCGCCGCTCGGTGTTCGACGAGCCGCAGAAGGGACACGGCACCGGCGTCCGGCGGCGGGTGAGGGTGATGAGCCCTCCCTGCTCCGCCGGCCCCGGGGGCGCGATGCCGAACTGGCGCAGCTTCTCCCGCGCCTCGGGGCCGATCCAGTCGGTGGTCCACGCCGGCGAGTACACCGTCTCCACGGAGACGTCGGTGATGCCGTGCGTGGCCAGCGTGTCGCGGATGTCCTGCTCGATGGTGCGCATGGCCGGACATCCCGAGTACGTCGGGGTGAGGGTGACCGTGACGTGCGAGCCATCGGCCTGCACGTCGCGCACGATGCCGAGCTCGACGACGCTGAGCACGGGGACCTCGGGGTCCTTCACCTCGCCGACGATGCGATAGAGGTCGTCGCGCGAGGGCATCGGGCTCACCACTTCGCCCCCGGGTACGACCGCGCGACAATCTGCATCTCGGCCAGCATGTGGCCCAGGTGCTCGGTGTGGCGTCCCTTGCGGCCGCCGGTGGCCATGGGGACGCCCTCCGGGACGACGAGCGTGGCGCGCTGCAGCACGTCGCTCACCATCTCCATCCAGCGCGACCGCACGGCGCCCATGTCCAGGACGATGCCGCTGGAGACGACCGCGGCGTCCACGCCGTCCTGCTCGAACAGCTCGCCGGTGAAGCGCCACAGCTCGTCCAGCGACCGCTGCACGCGCGCGTGGCTCTCCTCGGTGCCGTCACCCAGGCGCAGCACCCACTCGCTGCTGTGGCGCAGGTGATACTTGTCTTCCTTGAGCGCCTTGGCGGCAATGCCGGCCAGCCCCTCGTGCTTCGCGTGCTGCAGCGCGTCCCACACCAGCACGCTGTACGCGTCGAACAGGAACTGGCGCATGATCGTGAAGCCGAAGTCGCCGCGCGGCAGCTCGACGAGCAGCGCGTTGCGGAACTCGACGGCCTCGCGGAAGTACGCGAGCGCGTCCTCGTCGCGGTCCTTCCCCTCCACCTCGCCGGCGAGCCTGAGCAGCGCGCTCGCCTGCCCCACGAGGTCGAGGGCGATGTTCGCGGTGGCGATGTCTTCCTCGAGGATCGGCCCGTGGCCGCACCACTCGGAATCGCGGTGGCCCAGCACCAGCCGGTCGTCTCCCAGCCGCAGGAGGAACTCGAACAGCGCGTTGGCGACCGGCGTCTCGCGCGGGCCGGCGACGGCGGGCGCGGTCACAGGCCGCGCACCCCGCGCGGCACCTTGTAGAACTGCGGGTGCCGGTACGCCTTGTCGTTGCCAGGGTCGAAGAACGGTCCTGCATCGCCAGGGGCGGACGCGACGATCGCGCTGGTGGGCACCACCCACAGGCTGATCGCCTCGCCGCGCCGCGAGTACACGTCACGCGCGTTCTGCAGCGCCTGCTCGGCGTCCATCGCGTGCACGCTGCCGGCATGCTCGTGCGGCGCCCCCTGCTCGGCCTGCGTGAAGACTTCCCAGAGCGGGCCCTGGCTGTCAGGCGTGGCGCCGGTGGTCGTAGCGTTGGTGTCGGTCATGGGATGCGCTCACGCCACCTGCGTTGCGCGGGCGCCGCTGTGCCTGGCGGCGTACGCCGCGGCGGCCTCGCGCACCCACCGGCCCTGTTCGTGCGCCTCGCGGCGCGCCTCGAGGCGCTCGCGGTTGCACGGGCCCTCGCCGCGGATCACGCGATAGAACTCGTCCCAGTCGATCGGGCCGATGTCCCAGTTCTTCGTCTCCTCGTTGTGGCGAAGGTCCGGGTCCGGGAGCGTGAGGTTCACGGCCTGGGCCTGCGGCACGGTGAGGTTCACGAAGCGCTGGCGCAGCTCGTCGTTCGTCTTGTGCTTGACCTTCCAGCGGAGCAGGTCCGCGGAGTTCGGCGAGTCCTTGTCGCTCGGGCCGAACATCATGAGCGCGGGCCACCACCAGCGGTTCACCGCGTCCTGCACCATCGCGCGCTGCCCCGGCGTGCCGTTGGCCAGCGTGGCCACGATCTCGTAGCCCTGGCGCTTGTGGAAGTTCTCTTCCTTGCAGATGCGGATCATGGCGCGCGCGTACGGCCCGTACGACGCCTTGGCCAGCACCGTCTGGTTGACGATCGCCGCGCCGTCCACGAGCCAGCCGATGACGCCGACGTCGGCCCACGTGAGCGTGGGATAGTTGAAGATGCTCGAGTACTTCGCGGTGCCGCTCAGGAGCTGGTCGAGCAGCTCCGTGCGGTCCACGCCGAGGGTCTCGGTGCCGCAGTAGATGTAGAGGCCGTGCCCCGCCTCGTCCTGCACCTTGGCCAGCAGCGAGAGCTTGCGGCGCAGGCTGGGCGCGCGCGTGATCCAGTTGCCCTCCGGCAGCATGCCCACGACCTCGGAGTGCGCGTGCTGCGACATCATCCGGATGAGCTGCTTGCGATACCGTTCCGGCATCCAGTCCTTGGGCTCGATGGACTCGCCGGCATCAATGCGGGCCTCGAAGGCCGCGACGTGTGCCTGCTCGTCGGCGCTGGCCTGCGGTTTCTGTTCCATGCGACCTGACTCCGATGGCGCGGTCCGGGCGGGCCGGACCGGTCGTTGAATGCGAGATCGTGCAACGCCGCAACCGCGTGGCGGCTCAGCAGTTGAATCTATCCGGGGGGTCGGCATTGGACAATCGAGCCCCGCTGCTATCTTCCTGCACATGACTGCTGACCAGACTTCCACGGCAGCCCCCGCGGCAGGCCGCGTCCACGTCCACGTCGCCGACGGCATCGGCACCGTCACGTTCCACCATCCCAAGGGCAACTCGCTCCCCGGCGACCTGCTCCGCCAGATGGCGTCGAGCATCCGGACGCTCGGGGCCGATGACGCCGTCCGCGTCATCGTGCTGCGCAGCGAAGGGTCGGGTCCCTTCTGCGCCGGCGCGTCGTTCGACGAGCTGGTGGCGATCTCAGACGCCGAGTCGGGGCGCGCGTTCTTCAGCGGCTTCGCGCTGGTGATCCTGGCGATGATCCGGGCGCCGAAGTTCGTCCTGACGCGCGTGCAGGGAAAGACGGCCGGCGGCGGCGTCGGCCTCGTGGCGGCGAGCGACTTCAGCTTCGCCGTGGACGGCGCGTCCGCCAAGCTGAGCGAGCTGGCGGTGGGCATCGGGCCATTCGTCGTGGGCCCATGCATCGAGCGGAAGATCGGGCTCGCGGGGTACAGCGCGATGGCCGTGGACGCCGACTGGCGCGACGCGGCGTGGTGCGAGCGCCAGGGACTCTACTCGCGGCTGTGCGTGAGCACGGAGGAGATGGACGAGGCGCTGGACGCGCTGGCGCGGACGCTCAGCCAGTCCAACCCCGCGGCCATGGCGCAGCTCAAGCGCGTGTTCTGGGCGGGCACCGACGACTGGGACCACCTGCTCGATGAGCGCGCGCGCATGAGCGGAGCGATGGTCCTCTCCGACTTCACGCGCGACGCGATCACGAAGTTCAGGCAGCGGTCGTAGCGGCGTACAGCCCCAGGACGGCGTCCTCGAACGCCTCCTTGAATCCCCCGTCGCGCACGCGCGCCGTGGCCTCGAACCCGGCCGTGTCGAGCCGCTGCGCGGCGGTGAGCAGC
>DASZRI010000282.1:0-8781 GCA_035549215.1 Gemmatimonadaceae bacterium
CACGGGGCCGAGCGACCGCGCGTCGCCGTGCGTGTCGCTCGCCAGCACGTCCACGAGCCCCAGGGCGAGCAGTTCGCGCGCCAGGCCGCCCTGCCGGCCGCGGCCCAGCAGCACCGCACCGTCAGTCTGGATCACGGCGCCCACCCGGCGCCACTGCCGCACGTGCTCCACCGTGCATCCGGCATAGCGCTCGGGATGCGCGAGCACCGGCACGACGCCCGACGTGCGCAGCCGGAAGATCTCGTCGTCCGCCCGCGGCGGGATGGTCATCATCGGGAATTCCACGAGCACCGCGGACGACCCGCCCAGCGACAACCGCCGGTCGCGCAGGTCGAAGCCGGGCCCGTCGAGCATGATCTCCCAGCCGAGCCGCAGCTCCGGCACTGCGGGCGCGGCAACGCGCAGCATCTCCAGGATCTCGACGTGCCGTTCGTACGGAGCGCGCCCCGCGGCCGACGCCATGAGGTGCGGCGTGCAGATCACGACCTCGACGCCCGCCTCGCGGAAGCGCTCGAGCACGGGGACGGACGCCTCCACCGAGGGCGAGCCGTCGTCCACGCCGGGCAGCAGGTGCGTGTGGATGTCGATCATGTGCGCGCGCTCTCCCGCCCGCGGTCGCTCACGGCGCGGGGACGGTGTACCGCGCGCCGATGTCAGCGATGCGCGCCATCGCGGCCGCAGCCCAGCCATCCAGCCCGGGCGAGGCCGCCGCCTGCTCCACCGCGTACGTGACCAGCGCGTCCACCGCGAGGAGGTCGAGCGCCGACTCGCGGCCCGTCTTGCGCGCGTCGAGCAGCGCCGTCAGCAGGTCCTCCGCCGCCGCCATGCACGCGTCGTGCGCGCCGTCAGCAGCCGCCGACGCGCGGCCGTCGAGCGCCGAGCGCACCCGGGCACGCAGCGCCTCCGGCGCAGGCGGCGTGCGCGAGAGCAGCCACTCGTCGACAGTCATCCGGCCTTCTGCACCTGTGCGCCCACGATCGCGGGCGCCTGCGCCAGCGCGGCCTCCAGCCCGGCGCCGTCCGGCATCCCCGCCTGCGCCATGTGCGGCTTGCCGCCTCCGCGCCCGCCGCCCACTGCCGCGAGTTCCTTGATCAGTGCGCCCGCATTCACGCCGCGCTTCACGAGGTCGTCGGTCGCCACCACCAGCAGCGTGGACTTGCCGTCCGCGAACGTGGCACCGAGCACGCCCACGCCAGACTTGAGCTGTTCACGGAGCGCGTCGCCCAGCGCCTGCAGCTCCTTCGCGTCCGCGGCGTCCACCAGCCGCCCGACCAGGCGCACGCCGCCACCGTTCAGCGCGACCCCCTCGCCGATCCATTGCTGCAGGCGATCACCGCCGCGCGCCGCCTCCTGCACGCGCTTCTCCAGCGCACGGCGCTCCTCGAGCAGCGCGTGCAGGCGGCGCTCGACGCCATCCAGCGGCGTCTTGAGCGCCTGCCCCACGCGCTCCAGCGTGCGCTCGTGCGCGCGCATGAACGCGAACGCGCCAGGCCCGGTCACCGCCTCGATGCGGCGCACGCCCGACGCGACACCGCCCTCGCTCACGACCCGGAAGAGCCCGATCTCGGCGGTGTTGCGCACGTGCGTGCCGCCGCAGAGCTCCATCGAGAAGCCCGGCACCGTCACGACACGCACGACGTCGCCGTACTTCTCACCGAACAGCGCCATCGCGCCCGCGTTGCGCGCATCGGCGAACGGCATCTCGCGCGTCGTCACCGGCAGCGCGCGCCAGACCTCATCGTTCACCAGCCGCTCGACCTGCTCCAGCGCCTCGCCCTTCACGGGCCCATGGTGCGTGAAGTCGAAGCGCAGGCGATCCGGCGCGACCAGCGACCCGGCCTGCTGCACCGTGTCGCCCAGCACCTGGCGGAGCGCGGCATGCAGCAGGTGCGTCGCGGTGTGGTTCCGTTCGGTGTCCTTGCGCCGCGCACTCGGCACGCGCGCCGTGGCCGGACCGAAGGAAAGCGTGCCCGTCAGCGTGCCCACTGCGGCGGGACGCCCCGCCACCTTGCGCACGTCATCCACGTCCACGCGCCAGCCGTCACCCACGATCTCACCCTGGTCAGACACCTGGCCGCCGGACTCGGCGTAGAACGGCGACTCGCGCAGCAGCACCGCCACGCGCCCTTCGGACAGGTGGCGCGCCGCGGCCACCTGCGTCTCGATCTCGACCACGTCGTAGCCGACGAACGACACCGCATCCGCGGCCTGCCCCGGCGCCAGTTCCCACTCGCTCAGCTCGCCGAGCGCGTCGGCCTCGACGCCCAGCTTGCGCGCCTTGCGCTCTTCCTTGGACCGCGTGCGCTGCGCCTGCAACGCCGCCTCGAATCCCGCGATGTCCACCGTGTACCGGCGCTCGCGCGCCATGAGTTCGGTGAGGTCGATCGGGAAGCCGAACGTGTCGTACAGGCGGAAGGCGTCCTCGCCGCTGATCGTGCCGCGGATCTCGTCGCCGAGCGTCGAACCGCGGGCCGGCGCGAGTTGCTCGAACCGTGCGAGCCCGCCTTCGATCGTCGCCAGGAAGGCCTCCTCCTCCACGCGCGTCGTCTTGAGGATGTGCGCCGACCGCTGGCGCAGCTCCGGGTACACGTCGCCCATCACGTCGATCACGGTCTCGACCACGTGGACCAGCGTCGGCTCGGCGCGGCCGAGCAGCCAGGCGTGGCGCACCGCGCGGCGCAGGATGCGGCGGAGCACGTAGCCGCGCCCGTCGTTGGACGGGAAGACGCCATCGGCGAGCAGGAACGCCACCGCCCGCGCGTGGTCCGCGAGCACCCGGAACGACGCGGGGTCCACCATCGTCGCCTTGCCGCGCACCGTCAGCTCGCGCGGCACGTGTTCCGTGCGGCCGTGGTACGGCAGCCCCACCGCCTTCTCCACTGAGGCCAGGAGCGGCGCGAACAGGTCGGCGTGGTAGTTGTTCGTCACGCCCTGCAGCACGGCGGCAATGCGCTCCAGGCCGGCGCCGGTGTCCACGCTCGGACGCGGCAGCGGAACGAGCGTCCCGTCCGCCTGACGGTCGAACTGCATGAAGACCAGGTTCCAGATCTCCAGGAACCGGCCGGCCTCGGCGCCCTCGACAAATGCGTCGAGCGAGAAGTCCTCGCGGTCGAGCTCCGTCCATTCACCGGTCGCGCCCGCAGGGAACGCCCAGTCGCGCGCCAGGTGCGCCAGGTCCACGTAGAGCTCGGTGCACGGGCCGCAGGGCCCAGTGTCCGCCATCTGCCAGAAGTTGTCCTTCTCGCCAAGGCCGTAGATCCGCGCATCGGGTAGCCCCGCGATCTCGCGCCAGAGCGCACGCGCCTCGTCGTCCTCGCGGTAGACGGAAACACGCACGTGCTTCGGGTCGATGCCCAGGTTGCCGGCGTCCTGCGGCCCCGTGACGAACTCCCACGCGAAGCGGATCGCGTCGCGCTTGAAGTAGTCGCCGAACGAGAAGTTGCCGAGCATCTCGAAGAAGGTGTGGTGACGGGCCGTGTGCCCCACCTGCTCGAGGTCGTTGTGCTTGCCGCCGGCGCGAACGCACTTCTGCGCCGTGGTCGCGCGACGCCGGCCGTCGGGCGGCTCCTGCATCCCCAGGAACACCTTCTTGAACTGCACCATCCCCGCGTTCGTGAACAGCAGGGTCGGATCGTCAGCCGGAACGAGCGACGAGCTGGCGCGGCGAACGTGGTCGTGCCGGGCGAAGAACGCCAGGAACCGCTCGCGGATTTCCGCGGCGGACAGGGGGCGCGAATTTGGCTGAGGCATACGGGCGGAATATAGCCGATTGGAACGAGTTACGCCCCGCGTATCACCCCTCCAATCCATCCACGCCAAGCTCGCGCATGACGCGAATCACGTCCTCGCTTTCGAAGCCCTTTCGCGCCAGGAATCCGTACAGCCGGCGACGCCGCGTCGGCGCGTCCACGCGCTCCAGCGTCCGGAGCTTCTTGCGCGCCGCGCGCAGCACGGCCTCGAACTCGTCCACTGCCTCCTCGACGAACACCTCGTCCACCGCGCGCCCGGCGATGTCGCGGGATACGCCGCGGCGCACGAGCTCCTGCTGCACGCGCCGCTTCGACATGCCGCCGCCCACGGCCTTGGACCGCGCGAACTGCCGGGCGAACGACTCGTCGTCCAGGTAGCCCGCCAGCTCCAGCCGCTCCAGCACGTCGTCCACCTGCACGGCCGCCCCTCCCTTGAGGAGCAGCGCCCGGCGCAGCTCGGCCCGCGAACGGGCGCGCAGCGCCAGCATGTTCGTCGCCCGGTCCCAGGTGGCCAGGCGCGACAACTCGACCTCGAATGCCGCGCGCGCCGGCTCGAAGGCAACGCCCACGCGCAGCCCCAGGCGCTCCAGGGCCTCGAGCGTCATCGCCCCGACGGAACGGCCGTCCACCTGGACGTCGAACCGGCCAGCGCGGCGCGGATGCGGCAGGATGGCAGTGATCGTGGACATGGCGGAAAAGAAATGGGCCGGGGAGTCGTACCCTTCAGCGTTGGGAGTTTCCGGGTCCCGCCGCGTTCAGGTGACGCCTCCCCGGCCCGTCTCCAGGCCGGCAGGAACGCCGGGTTACTCCTCCACCACCTCGTCGGGGGCACCCGCCGCAACCGGGCCGCCGACGCCGAGGACGCCCTTCACCTTTTCCTCGATTTCGGCCATGACCGACGGGTTGTCCTTGAGGAACAGCTTCGTGTTCTCGCGGCCCTGCCCGATCTTCTGGCCCTTGTAGCTGTACCAGGCGCCCGACTTCTCGATGATCCCCGACTCCGCACCGATGTCCACGAGGAGCGACGTGTGGCTGATGCCCTCGGCGTACATGATGTCGAACTCGGCCTGCTTGAACGGCGCCGCCACCTTGTTCTTGACGACCTTCACGCGAACGTGCGAGCCGACCACGTCCTCCTTCTCCTTGACCGGCCCGATGCGGCGGATGTCGAGGCGGAGCGACGCGTAGAACTTGAGCGCCTTGCCGCCCGTGGTGGTCTCGGGGTTGCCGAACATCACGCCGATCTTCTCGCGCAGCTGGTTGATGAAGACCACCGAGGTGCGCGAGCGGGCGATGGCGCCGGTGAGCTTGCGCAGCGCCTGGCTCATGAGGCGCGCCTGCAGGCCCACGTGCGAGTCGCCCATGTCGCCCTCGATCTCGGCCTTGGGCACGAGCGCCGCCACCGAGTCCACGACGATCACGTCCACGGCGCCCGAGCGCACGAGGATCTCGCAGATCTCGAGTGCCTGCTCGCCGGTGTCGGGCTGGGAAATGAGCAGCGACTCGACGTCCACGCCCAGCTTGCGCGCGTAGTCCACGTCGAGCGCGTGCTCCGCATCGATGAACGCGGCCACGCCGCCGGCCCGCTGCGCGTTGGCGACCACGTGAAGGCAGAGCGTGGTCTTGCCGCTGGACTCCGGCCCGTAGATCTCGGTGATGCGGCCGCGCGGGACGCCACCGACGCCGATCGCGGCGTCGAGGTTGATCGCCCCCGTGGGGATGGCCTCGACCCGCACGCGATTGTCGGCGCCAAGCCGCATGATCGAACCCTTGCCGCAGTTCTTCTCGATCTGCGCGATGGCCAGGTTCAGCGCCTTCTTCTTGTCGTCCTGCATCGTGGAAACCGCCATGGTTGGCTCTTCCTTCTGATTGAACGTGAACCCCTGGCCACGCAGGCTAATCGTACCCGGCGGGCGCCCCGAACGTCACCCGAAGAAAATACGAAGCTGCCTCAGGGAATCAAGGGACAGATCGCAACTGGAATGCGTCCGGCACATGGCGGATCCGTACCGTGCCCTGCTCCACCAGGATGCCGACGACGTCGAACCGGTATGACTCGTGCGGCCGGCCGTGTCGCGTGATCCAGGCCCTGGCAGAGCGCTCCAACTCGTTGCGCTTGCGCCAGTTGACCGCCTCGATCGGGCCGCCGAATCCGGCGCCGGACCTGGCCTTGACCTCCACGAACGCCACCGTCCCCTCCCGCTCCACCACCAGGTCGATGTCGCGGTGCCCCGACCGGAACCGCCGGTGCACCACACGCCACCCCCGCCGCCGAAGCCACCGTTCGGCGATCCGCTCCCCCAGCTCCCCGAATGCCTGCGTGGCCGCTGACATGGGGGCAACGTAGGCCGGTTGCTCGCGGGAGCGTCACCAGAAGTGGAGGCCGCCAAGCAGAAGGGCGCGCGGCGATGGCAACCGCGCGTTGCCTCGACGCCGCATCTCGTGGCATCTTCCCCGGCCACGTTCCCTCCACGATTTCCCCCCAAGCACGCAGGACCGCATGACCGATACGCCCGAGCGGCCGCACGCGGCAGTTGCCAGTCGCCCGCTGCTCGTCGCCCTAGCCGCCCTGGTCCTCCTCCTGGCATGGGCGTACGGCAATCACTTCCGGAATCCCTTCGAGTTCGACGATGCGCACACCATCGTCAGCAACGAAGCCCTGCGCGACCTCGGGAACATCCCGCGGTTCTTCACCGATGCGACGACGTCGAGCACGCTGCCGGCCAACCAGTCGTGGCGCCCGCTCCTGACCACGGTGGAGGCCTTCGAGACGTGGCTCGGCGGCGGCACGCCGAACCCGGCGTGGTTCCATGCCGTGATCTTCCTCGCCCACGTGGCGCTGGCAGCGCTCGTGTTCCTGCTGCTGCTCGAGCTGCTGCGGTCGGCATTCGGAGGCTCCGTGGACGGGCGGTGGCCCGCGCTCTTCGGGGCGGCGTGGTTCGCGCTGCACACAGCCAACGCCGAGACGGTCAACTACATCAGCGCGCAGTCCGACGTCGGGTCCACGCTGCTCGCCGTGCTCTCCGTCGTGCTCTACGTGCGCGTCCCCTCCGCCCGGCGCACGTACCTGTTCCTCGCCCCCATGGCCGCCGGCTTCCTGGTCAAGGAGGCCGCCCTCATGACCGCGCCCCTGCTGCTCGTCTACGTCTGGCTCTTTGGCGAGCCCGACGGCGACCGCGCGGCGGGGCGGCGCCACGTGGGTGCCGCGTTCGGCGCGGCCGTGGTGCTGTTCGCGCTGTGGAAGCTCATGATCTCGCCGACGTGGACGGGCGGCGGCGGCGCATGGCCGCACTACCTGGCGACGCAGGCGTTCGTGGTGGTGCACTACCTGAACGACTTCGTGCTGCCGCTGCACCTGAGCGCGGACACCGACTGGACGCTCGTTCCGCAGTTCACCGACGACCGCGTGTTCGCCGGCCTGGCGGTGATCCTCGTCCTGTGCGGTGTCGCGTGGCACTGCCGCCGGGCCCGTGAGACGCGCCCAGTCACGTTCGGCATCGCGTGGTTCTTCATTGCCCTCGCGCCGACGTCCAGCTTCTTCCCGTTTGCGGAAGTGCTCAACGACCACCGCACGTACTTCCCGTACATCGGGCTCATCATCGCCGTGACCACGGCGCTGGTGCTCCTGCGCCGGCGCCTCGCCGCCGCCGGCACGCACGCCGGCCGCACGCTGTCGCAGGCGCCGGTCGTGGCCAGCGCTGCCGGCGCCCTGCTCGTCGCGCATGCCGTCGGCACGCACCACCGCAACGCGGTCTGGAGCAGCCCGCGCACGCTGTGGCAGGACGTTACCGAGAAGAGCCCGGGCAACGGCCGCGGCTGGATGAACTACGGGCTGGCCCTGATGGAAGGCGGCGACCTGAATGGCGCCGTCGCGGCCTACCAGCGCGCGCTCTCCCTGGCGCCGGGCTACTCGTACGCCCACATCAACATGGGCATTGCCCTCGCCGCCATGGGGCAGGACGCCGCCGCCGAGGCAAACTTCCGCCAGGCGCTGGTTGACGACCCACGCAATCCCGAAGGCTACTACTTCTACGCCCGGTACCTCACCGCGCGGCAACGCAATGCCGAGGCGCTGGACCTCCTGCGCAAGGGACAGGCGCTGAGCCCGCAGCATGCGGGCATCGCGCAGGCGCTGGCGGCGCTGCAGGCCGCGCCTGCCCCGGCCCCGCACTCCCCGGCGGCGGATTCCCTCGTCGCCGCGAGCCTGGCGGCGTACCGGGCGGGCAACTACGCGGCGAGCCTGGCGTCCGCCGAGCACGCCACCGACCTCGCGCCCACCGACGCGGCGGCGTGGAACAACGTGTGCGCGGCCGCCAACGAGCTGCACGACTGGGACCGTGCGGTGCATGCGTGCGGGCGCGCCATCACCCTCGCCCCCGACCTTCAGGTGGCGCGCAACAACCTCGCGGTCGCCCTGCGCGGCCAGTCGGCGGCTGGCCACTCGCCGGCCCCGCGTCGCTGAGATGACGGCGCCGGCCCTCGACACCCGCGACGTCGCGATCATCATCCCGTGCTACCGCGTGGCGGGGCACGTCGCGGACGTCATCCGGTCCATTCCGGCGCGCTACGCGACGATCATCTGCGTGGACGACGCTTCCCCCGACGACTCCGCCGCGGTGATCACGGCGCTGGGAGACCCGCGCGTCACGCTGCTGCGCCACGAACGCAACCGCGGCGTGGGCGGTGCGATGAAGACCGGCTACGCGGAGGCGCTCCGGCGCGGCGCGGCCGTGTGCGTGAAGATGGACGGCGATGGGCAGATGTCGGCCGACGACCTCGACGCACTCGTCGCCCCGGTGCTCGACGGGTCGGCGGACTACGCCAAGGGCAACCGGTTCGTGGACCTGGCGGCGCTGCGGGCCATGCCGCGCATGCGCCTGATCGGCAACGCGGCCGTCTCGTTCGCGTGCAAGCTCGCGTCGGGCTACTGGAACGTGCTCGACGTGAGCAACGGCTTCACGGCCGTTCGCGCGTCGCTGGTGCGCGACGTGGACTTCGCCGCGGTGGACGACCGGTATTTCTTCGAGACGAG
>DASZRI010000283.1:0-3622 GCA_035549215.1 Gemmatimonadaceae bacterium
ATTTCGGCGTCCTGGTGCGCGAAGGTGCGGATCATGATGCCGTCCACGTAGCGCGACAGCACGCGCGCGGTGTCAGCGATCGGCTCGCCGCGGCCGAGCTGCACGTCGCGCGGCGAGAGGAAGAGCGCGTGCCCGCCGAGCTGGAACGTGCCCACCTCGAACGAGACGCGCGTGCGCGTGGACGCCTTCATGAAGATCATGGCCAGCGTCCGGCCAGCCAGCGGCTGTCGGCGGTACTCGCCGCTGCGCATGCGCTCCGCCAGGCCGAACAGCCCCTCGAGCTCGGCGCGCGAGAAGTCGGGAATCTGCAGGAAGTCGCGGTGCGCGGGCGTTGCGGGGGCCGCGGGAGCGGCAGCGTGGGCGGCGGACGACGTGGTCTTGGCCATGATCAGGAACGGTGTGTGCTGGGTGGAACGGATCAGAGAATGTAGCGCCGCAGGTCTTCGTCTTCCACGATGGACTTGAGCTTGTCGCGCACGGCGGTGGCGTCCACGACGATCTCCGACGTGCCGCGGTCGGGCAGGTCGAACAGCAGGTCCTCGAGCTGGGTGGTCATCACGGTGTGCAGGCGGCGCGCACCGATGTTCTCCATGCGCTCATTCACCTGTGCCGCGATGCGCGCCAGCTCGCGGATGCCATCGTCCGTGAAGGTGAGCCTGGCCCCCTCGGCCTCGACCAGCGCCATGTACTGCTTGGTGAGCGCGTTCTCCGGCTCCGTCATGATGCGGACGAAGTCCGCCTCGGTGAGCGGCTTCAGCTCCACGCGGATCGGGAACCGCCCTTGCAGCTCGGGGATCAGGTCACTCGGCTTCGAGACGTGGAACGCGCCCGCGGCGATGAACAGGACGTGGTCCGTCTTCACCATGCCGTACTTGGTCTGGACGTTCGACCCCTCGACGATGGGGAGCAGGTCGCGCTGCACCCCCTCGCGCGACACGTCGGGCCCGCCCATCTGCGACTTCTCGCCCGCGATCTTGTCGATCTCGTCGAGGAAGATGATGCCGAGCTTCTCCACGCGCTCCAGCGCGTCGGTGGTCACGTCCTCGATGTCGATCAGCTTCTCCAACTCCTGCTCGAGCAGGATGCGCCGCGCCTCGCTCACCTTCACGGTGCGCTTCTTGTGGCGCTTGGGCAGCATCTCCTTGAGCATCTCGCCCAGGTTCTCCATCCCTTCGGGCGCGCCCTGCGCCGAGAGGACGTCGAACATCGGGGCCTGCGGCGCGACCTCGATCTCTACCTCGCGCGACTCGAGCTGCCCGTCCACCAGGAGCTGGCGCAGCTTCTCGCGCGTGCGGGCGTGGCGCTCCCGGGCCAGCTCCTGCTCGCGCGTCACGTCGCCGCGCGCCGAGACGATGAAGACGTTCTCGCCCTCGGGCTTCTCTTCGGGCTTGGACTCGACGGGCGGGGGCGGCGGCAGGAGCAGGTCGAGCAGCCGCTCGTCCACGCGCTCGTGCGCCAGGTCCTCCACCTCGGCCTCGCGCTCGGTGCGCACCATGTCGATGGCGCTCTCGACGAGGTCGCGCACCATCGCTTCCACGTCGCGCCCCACGTAGCCCACCTCGGTGAACTTCGAGGCCTCGACCTTGATGAACGGTGCGCCGGCCAGCTTGGCGAGCCGCCGCGCGATCTCGGTCTTGCCGACGCCGGTGGGCCCGATGAGGATGATGTTGTTGGGCGAGATCTCCTCGCGGATCGCCTCCGGCGCGCGCTGCCGCCGCCACCGGTTGCGCAGCGCGATGGCGACCGCCTTCTTGGCGTCCGCCTGCCCCACGATGTAACGGTCGAGCTCGGCGACGATCTGGCGCGGCGTGAGGTCGGCCAGGCGCGCGAGTACCTGTTCGGTATGGTTCGCCGGCATTACGCGTCGAGGACGGTGATGTTCGTGTTCGTGTAGATGCAGATCTCGCCGGCAATCTGCAGGCTGCGCTCGACGATCTCGCGCGGCGAGAGTGCCGTGTTGCGCGCCAGGGCGCGGGCCGCCGCAAGCGCATACGAGCCGCCGGACCCGATCGCCAGGATGCCGTCGTCCGGTTCGATCACCTCGCCGGTTCCCGAGATGATGAAGCCGTTGTCGACGTCGGCCACGACGAGCATGGCCTCGAGCCGCCGCAGCACGCGGTCGCTTCGCCATTCCTTGGCGAGCTCGACCACGGCACGTGGCACGTTGCCCGGAAAGCGCTCCAGCTTCTCCTCGAACTTCTCAAACAGCTGAAGCGCGTCGGCCACCGAGCCTGCGAATCCCGTGAGCAGCTTGCCGCCGCGGATGGCGCGCACCTTCTGCGCCTTGGCCTTCATTACTGTATCGCCGACGGTCACCTGCCCGTCGCCGCCAAGCGCCACCTTCCCGTCCCGGCGGACGGCCAGGATGGTGGTGGCGTGAATCTCTGGAGGTTGCATGCCCTAAAGATACAGCCCCGGTGCGGGCCCCGGGGCTGGATGTGCAAGTCATTGTGGCGTCGATGGCTAGCGGCCCTTCAGGCCCCGGCCCCGAAGAAGGATCAGGGCGTTCCACGCGAAAGCCGACGCCTTCGACGCGGACCTGTTCGCTCACGCAAATGGAACCAGCGCCGGCACCCGTTCGCGATAGCGGATGTACTCGTCCCCGAACTCCTCGAGCATGAACCGCTCCTCGAGTTCGTACTTCACGCGGCAGTACACGAACACGAGCGCGAGCCCCACCAGCGCCCCGAGGTTCCCCACGGCGAACGCGCTTCCCGCCGCGGCGGTCAGGAGTCCCGTGTAGATCGGATGCCGGACCAGGCCGTACGGCCCGCGCTGCACAAGCGTGTGCCCTTCCTTCACCGTCACCGTGCCGCTCCAGTTGCCGCCAAGCGTGAACCGTGCCCAGAACGCGAAGGCGATGCCGAGCGCGGTGATCGCCAGTCCCGCGAGAGCGACGGCGGCCATCCGCGGCAGGATCCGGTCGGCAAGCACCCCGACCTGCAGGCTCGGGCTGCTGATCAGCGCGAAGCCCGTGACCGCGAGCGCGATCTGCCCCCATCGCGACACGGCCGTCTGCCGGCGCGCAACCGGCTTCGTGGATAATCCGCTGACGAACCACACGAGGGCGAACAGCGCCCACACCAGCCCGAACGACTGCAGGATCCGCACGTACATGCCGAGTTCCGGGGTGAGTCCGGAATCCCAACGGCTGCGAGGCACCCCGGGTTTCGCCGGGCAGCCTGCTCCCCGGGTCTCCCCGTCCTACGCCCGCGGGTGGCTCTTCTGGTACACCTGCTTCAGGCGCTCGACGCTCGTGTGCGTGTAGACCTGGGTCGTCGTGATGGACGCGTGGCCCAGCAGCTCCTGCACTGCGCGCAGGTCGGCGCCGGCATCCAGCAGGTGCGTGGCGAACGTGTGGCGCAGCGAGTGCGTGGTGAGCCCGGCGTCCTCGTCCACCTGCGACAGGAAGCCAGTGACGATCTTTTGCACGGCGCGCACGGTGAGGCGCTTGCCCGTGCGCCCGACGAACAGCGCCAGCCGGTCCATCGCGGCGCCGACGCGGCCGCGGAGCTCGTCGCGCCTGGACTCGTAGTTTCGCAGCGCGAGCTGCGCATGGTTGCCGATCGGGATGATGCGCTCCTTGCGCCCCTTGCCGCGCACCTTCACCTGCTGCGACACG
>DASZRI010000284.1:0-19795 GCA_035549215.1 Gemmatimonadaceae bacterium
CCCGTTCGCGTTCCGGATGGCCCTGGCGCTACGATCGCGGGCCGAGGCGGTCGAGTGTCACGGCGCCGCGCGCGACGATGAGCGCCACGTCGGCATCCTGGACGCCCGCCGCACCCATGCGCGCGACATCGATCGCCACGAGCACGAAGTCGGCGGGCGCGTCGCGCTGAATGGCCGCACCGCCCGCGCGCGAGGCGCCGCCGGCGTACCGCGCCAGCGCGTCCGCGAGCGTCGCGCCGGGAAGCAGCGTCATGCCACGCGCATCCACGATGCGCGTCGATGCCGACGCCGCCTTGCGGACCTCGGCACTCGATCCCACGGCCGAGACGCGGTCGCCAGCGATCGCGACGGCGTCGGCCCACGGGCGCCGCGCGTCCCCGGTCCACACGCGCGCATTCACGATCGCGAGCGTGGGCGGCGGTGCGCCGCAGGGACGTGGTGCGTGTGGGCCGGGCATGGACGTGAAGGGTGGCGCAGGCGCCGGCATCTCGGAAGGGGGAGCAGGGCGCGTTACCTTATCAAGACCTTGCTCACTCCCCCGCGCCGATGACGATCGCCACCAATCCCTGGTTCTGGATCGGCTTCATCGCCTTCATCCTCGTGATGCTGGCCCTGGACCTGGGCGTCTTTCACCGCGACGCGCACGTCGTGCGGCCCCGCGAGGCCGCGGCGTGGACCGGCGTGTGGGTGGCCCTGGCGCTGCTCTTTGCCGCCGGGCTGCACTACTTCGAGGGCGCACACTCCGCGCTCACGTTCCTCACCGGCTATGTGCTCGAGGAGTCGCTGAGCGCCGACAACATCTTCGTCATCGTCGTCATCTTCGGGTACTTCAGCGTCCCGAGGCAGCACCAGCATCGCGTGCTGTTCTACGGCATCCTCGGCGCGCTGGTGATGCGCGGGCTGTTCATCGCCGTGGGCGCGCTGCTGCTCGCGCGGTTCCACTGGATCCTCTACGTCTTCGGCGGGATGCTCGTGATCACCGGCGTGCGCATGGGGCTTGCCGGCGACACCAGGGAATTCGACGGGGAGAAGAACCCCGTGGTGAGGTTCGTGCGACGGATGGTGCCGGTGTCCGCGCGCTATGATGGCAGCCGGTTCTTCACGGTCGAGAACGGCCGGCGCCTGGCGACGCCGCTGCTGCTCGTGCTGGTGCTGGTCGAGTTTACCGACCTGCTGTTCGCCGTCGACTCGATCCCGGCCATCTTCGGCGTGACGCGCGACCCGTTCCTGGTCTTCACGTCCAACATCTTTGCCGTGATGGGGCTGCGCTCGCTGTTCTTCCTGCTGGCGAGCGTGGTGGACCGCTTCCACCTGCTCAAGTACGGGCTGTCGGTGATCCTGACGCTGATCGGCGTGAAGATGCTTGCCGCGCGCTGGGTGGAGGTGCCGACGTGGATGTCACTGGCGGGCATCGTCGCCGTGCTCGCCGTGTCCATCGCGGCGTCGCTGGCCTGGCCCGCCCACGCGCCGGAGGGCGCGGGGCGCCCTCCGGGTCCGCGCGGCGCCTAGCGGCGCTCGATGGCGTCGCGGATGTCGAGCAGGATCTCCAGGTAGAGCTGCTCGCGGCGATACGCGAAATCGAGGGTGACCTGCTGCGCCGAGTCGCCGGAAGCCTTCGCGCGCTCGAACGCCTCGCGGTACATGTCGTCCAGGTTGCTGAGGATGCGGTCGCGGGAGCGGGACATACGGATCTTCTCGAGGGCGCTGAGGGTCAGTCGTGGGATGTCGCGATCGGGATCGGCGGGAGCCGACTCGTCACCAATCGCCATCAGGCGCCTGGCGGCGCCCATGAGGAGGCGGCGGGACTGCAGGGGATTGTCAGGCATGGCCGGTCTGCGGGCAACTTAGCCACCCGGCGAGGGGTCGGCAACGCGCGCGCCGGCCGGGCGGTCAGCGCAATCCCTTTTCGCGCATCAACTGCGCGATCATCCGGTCGTCGGCGGCGTGCGGCGTGAGCGCGTCGAGCACGGCCGCTTCCGTCTCGGCCTCGCAGTGCATGAGCGGCGGCGGGGTGCCGCCGGCGTGCTCGCGCGGCGTCCCGGCGCGGCGGTCCACCTCGAGCACGGCCGTGACGGGAACGGCACCCGGGTCGCTCGTCCGGCGGATGCGGACCACTCGACCTTCGTGCAGCGTACGGCGGTAGAGGATGTCGTCGGCCATGGCGGCCCTGGCAGGTGGAAGCGGTGGGGGTGAGTCGGAGGGAAGCTGCGCGGGCCGCGTCCCGCCCGCAAGCGATGCCTAGCCGGCGCCCAGCCGGTGGAACACCGCCTCCTCGACCACGCGCCCATCGCGCAGGTGCTCGACGACGATGCGCTCGAGGAGCGCGGGCGTGACGCCGCAATACCATACGCCTTCCGGGTACACGACGACGATCGGCCCGCTGGTGCAGACGCCGAGGCACGGCGTCTCGCCGCGCTTCACGCGCCGCGGCCCGAACAGCAGCCCCTCGCGCTGCAGCAGCGCCGGCAGGAGCCGGTACAGCTCGCGCCCGCGATGGTCGGGCGAGCAGTAGCCGCCCGTGCACACGAGGACGTGGCGCGCGTAGGGCTCCATGAGCGCGGAGAGCTGCCGGGGCGTGAGGTCCATGGCTGCGGGAAACCTAACGCGGGGCCGCGTGCCCGCCGTCCCGGGATGCCCGGCTATCTTTCCCGCATGGCCACGCCCGAGGAGTTCTTCGCCATCGACATGCGCGTCGGCACGGTGCTCGAGGCGCACCCCTTTCCCGAGGCCCGCAAGCCGGCGATCAAGCTCGTCGTGGACTTCGGCCCGGACATCGGGATCCGCCGCTCGAGCGCGCAGATCACCGTCCACTACGCGCCGGAGTCGCTCGTCGGACGCCAGGTGGTGGCTGCGGTGAACCTGGGCACGCGGCGCATCGCCGGCTTCGAGAGCGAGGTGCTGGTGCTCGGCGCGATGCCGAGCGCGACGGAGGTCGTGCTGCTCACCCCTGACCAGCGCGTGGCGAACGGCACGCGCATCGGCTGAACGAGGTCGCCATGACGACACCGGCCAAGCCCGTGAACATGATCCGCGCCGTGTGGCGCGGCGACTACCGGTTCGACACCGGCCGCGTGGGCGGCCCGCTGGCGCGCATCGATGGCAACGCGGAGACGGGGCAGTCGCCGCCGGACATCCTGCTCAGTGCGCTCGCCGCGTGCAGCGCAATCGACGTCGTGGACATCCTGGCCAAGCGCAAGACGCCGGTGGAGCAGCTCGAGGTCGAGGTCGTCGGCGAGCGGCGCGCCGAGCAGCCGAAGCGGTTCCTGGTCGTGGACCTGACGTTCCACGTCAACGGTCGCGGCATCGAGCGCGTGCATGTCGAGCGTGCCGTGCAGCTCTCGCTCGAGAAGTACTGCACGGTGGCGTCCAGCCTGGCCCGCGACCTCGAGGTGCACACGGTGGTGGTGCTGAACAACGAGCCAGGCGAGCGCGTGCGGCAGGAGATCGGCCGCTAGGCGGCGCGCGCCTGCGGACTCGGTGGATTCAGGGATTCGGGACAGCCGGGCGCACGGGTGGGAGGCGCGCGCATGGGCACGCGCGGTGCGCCCTTACTTCTCGGCGTAGCCTTCGTCTCGCAGGGCCGTGAGCACCTTCTCGCGCAGTTCCGGCTTGACTCCCCAGCGGCGGCGCATGGCGCCCAGCGCGTCGAGGAAGTTCTGCTGGAACGTCGCGTACTGGAAGCACCCTTCGCAGCCGGCGATGTGCGCCCGCAGCCGCTCCGTCGCGTCCTCCGACATCTGGTCGTCCAGGAAGTCCCACACGTGCTTCAGGACTTCCATGCACTCCGGGGGCAGCGGAGGAATCTGTCCACCGCTCATCTGGCCTCCTTCGGCTCGCGGGGCCGGGGCGCGAGCCCCGCGTCGCGAGCGTGCGCCATCAGGCGCTCCTGTAGCAAACGCCGCCCGCGGAACAGCCGCGAGCGGATGGTCCCGATCGGCACGCCCAGGATCTCGGCGGCCGCCTCGTAGGGCTGGTCCTCCACGTCCACGATCACGACCGCCGAGCGGAAGGGCTCGGGCAGCTGCTCGATGGCCGCCTGGATGGCCGGCAGGATGTCCGCGCGCGCGAAGAGGTCGGTGTAGCCCTCCTCGAGCGCGGCGGCGTACACCCGCCCGCTGCCGATCACGTCGCGCTCCACGTCTTCCAGCTCCACCGTCGGCTTCTCGCGCTCACGCGAGCGCAGGAACACGTTGCGGCAGATGGTGAAGAGCCACCGGCGGCAGTCGCTTCCCGGCAGGTACGTATGCCAGGAGCGATAGGCGCGCAGGTAGGTGTCCTGGACGATGTCGTCCGCGTCGGCGGCGTCGCGCGTGAGCGAGAGCGCAAAGCGGTGCACATCGTCCATCCACGGGAGCGCTTCGCGTTCAAACGCGATGTCCCGATCGGATCGGCTCTGGGGCGGTTCGGTCACGGTCAGCGTTGATTGACGAGTGAAACTAACGAACTCATCTTGTCCAAAGAACTGGCCGTCCGCCAGCAGGCCCTCCCGCTGCGCCCACACCATGGGCTGCTTCCCCTTGTGGTCTCTGTTGATCAAGCACGCAGCCCCGCGAATGGTTCCAGCCCCGCGGCCCCGGCGGTGAGCCGCCTCCCGGGGCCCACCACCTTCCGGGCGCTCGCGTCGGTCGTGGTGCCGGAATCGCGGGGGCTGGACGACGCCGGCTGGGCGGAGTGCGCCGCCATCATCGCGCGCGCGATCGCCGACCGCCCCCCACGGGTGCAGCGGCAGTTGCGGCTCTTCCTGGCACTCGTGGAATGGACGCCGGTTCTTCGATTCGGCGCGCGCTTCACGCGCCTGGATGACGCGCGCCGCGCGGCCCTGCTCGACGGGCTGCAGCGTGCACCGCTGCTCCTGCTCCGGCGCGGGCTGTGGGGCGTGCGTACGCTGATCTTCATGGGCTACTACGCGCGTCCCGAAGCCGGTCGTGCGTTGGGCTACCGGGCGGACGCGCGCGGATGGGACGCGCGCCGGGGCGCAGGCGCGTGAACGAACGGACGTTCGACATCGTCGTCATCGGCTCGGGGGCTGGCGGCGGCGCCGTGGCCTCGGAGCTCGCGGACATGGTGTCGCAGGGCGTGTCCGTGCTGGTGCTCGAGCAGGGTGCGCGCCTGCGCGACGACGAATTCACGGGGCAGGAGCTGGAGATGGCGCCCGCGCTGTACGAGGAGGGCGGCGGGTTCCTGACCGCGGACGGCACGATGACACTCGCCTTCGGCCGCACGTATGGCGGCTCGACGGTCGTGTACACCGGCACGTCGCTCATCGCGCCGCGCCGCGTGATCGAGGCGTGGAACGTCCCCGGGCTCACGCACGCGGACATCGCGGCACGCTCGCGGAAGTACATGGCGCAGAACAATGTCCACCTGCTGCGGCCCGACGAGGTGAACGAGAACAACGCCCTCTTCGTCCAGGGATGCCGCGCCGCCGGTTATCACGCAGAACAGTTCCCGGTCAACGTGAAGGGGTGCCGCGGCTCGAGCCTCTGCAACCTGGGCTGCCCCAACGCCGCCAAGCAGGGCACGCACCGCGTGCAGCTGCCCGCGGCCGAGCGTCACGGCGTGCAGGTGGTGGCGCGGGCGGAGGTGCTGCGCATCGAGGACCGCGTGGTCGTCACGCGCGTGCACGAGCGCCGCGACGGCGACAAGGGACTGCCCTCGGAGTGGGTGCCCGGGGACTACCGCATCCGTGCGCGAATGGTGGTCGTGGCCGGCGGCGCGATCGGCTCGTCGGCGCTGCTCCTGCGCTCGCGGCTCGATCCCGTGGTCCCGCGGCTCGGCGAACGCCTCACCGTGCACCCGGCGCACATCCTTGTCGCCGAGCACGCGCGCGAGATCACGAACGACGTGGGGCACCCGAAGAGCTATTTTGTGGATCGCGCCGTGGAGGAGGGCTACGTGCTGGAGACGTGCATGTACTTCCCCTTCACGACCGCCAGGAACCTCACAGGCTTCGGCGCGGACCACAGTGCCTTCATGCGGGCGTTCCCGCGGCTGCAGATGATCCTCGTGCTGGCGTGCGACAAGGCGACTCCCGGCAACCGCGTCCGCGTGACGCGCGACGGGCGGCCGGTGGTGCACTACAAGCTCACCGACTCGGTGATCGCGTCGCTGGTGCGGGCCACGCGCGCGTCAGCGCGCATCTTCTTCGGGGCTGGCGCGGTGCGCGTGCATGCGCCGTCGGCCGACCCGCCGCTCCTCACGCGCGACGACAGCCCGCACCTGGACGAGCGCATCGCCGCGCGGCACTTCCGTCCCGGGACGATTCCCGTGTCGGCCGCGCACCTCATGGGTGGATGCGCCATGGGGCGCGACGCGCGCACGTCGGTGACGGATGCGTGGGGGCGCGTGCACGGCGTGCCCTGGCTGCGCGTCGCCGACTCGTCGCTGTTTCCGGACGCGCTGGAGATCAACCCGTACGTCACGGTGATGGCGCTCGCCGACCGCGCGGCGGAAGCGGTGCGCCAGGACTACGGCGCGATCGCTGCCGGGATGGCGCGGTGAGCCAGCATCCCGCTGCGGCCCACGCACGCACGCATCGCACGCGGCTCATCGTCGCGTTCGCCACCGTGTACCTCCTGTGGGGCTCGACGTTCCTCGCCATCCGCATCGCCGTGGAGACGATCCCGCCGTTCTTCATGGCGGGCATGCGCCACCTGACTGCCGGGCTCGTGCTCTGTGCGTGGATGCTGCGGCGCGGCGCGCCGCGGCCCTCGGCGTCCGAGTGGAAGGTCGCATCCATCGTCGGCGTGCTGCTGCTCCTGGGCGGCAACGGCATCGTCTCGTGGGCCGAGCTGCGCGTGCCCTCCGGGATCACGGCGCTGCTCGTGGCGACGGTGCCGGTGTGGATGGTGATCGTGGACTGGCTCCGGCCCGGCGGTGCGCGGCCGCATGCCGGCGTGTTCGCGGGCCTCGTGCTCGGCATGACGGGACTCGTGATCCTCGTGGGGCCCGGCGAGTTCATGGGGCACGGCGTCGTGGATGCGACGGGCGCGCTGGCGCTCGTGCTTGGGTCCCTGAGCTGGGCCATCGGCTCCATCTATTCGCAGCGTGCGGAACGTCCGCGCTCTCCCCTGCTCGCGACGGGGATGCAGATGGTGGCCGGCGGCGCGGCGCTGATCGTCGCGGGCGCGATCGTTGGCGAGGGCAAGGGCTTCTCGCTCGCACAGGTGACGCTGCACTCCGGACTCGGCTGGGCCTACCTCGTCGTGTTCGGCTCGCTGATCGGCTTCACGGCGTACGCCTACCTGCTCGGCGCGACGACGGCGGCCAAGGTGGCGACGTACGCGTACGTGAACCCGGTCGTCGCGGTCTTGCTGGGCTGGGCGCTGGCTGGCGAGGAGGTGACGCCGCGCACGCTCATCGCGGCCGCCGTGATCCTGGGCGGCGTCGCAATCATCACGGTGGCACGCAGCGGCCGCGCGAAGCCGCTGCCCGAGGAAGCCATAGGGGACTGAGGGTGTGGCGCACCCCACGTAACGCCACGCTCCCCCAGCCCCCTGGTACTACCGGCTGGCTCTCGTACCCGTGCGAATCACGCAAAGTTCCCCGGGGTTGGATTACGGCCGGCGCGACGCACGTGCATATTTGCCATCCCACCTGTTCCCGCCACCGGAGAGTGCCATGCGCACTGGCAGTGCCCTCCTCGCGCGGCCGTTCGTGCCCGCGCTGATCCTTGCCGCCCTCGGTGCCGCGCCGCCCGCGCACGCGCAGGTGGACACGCGCTGGCCGCAGCATTCGATGGACCGGCCGGTGCCGCCCGTCGTGCGGCCCGGCCCGTACGTGGACGAGCTGCCTCCCGCGGATGCCATCGTGCTCTACGACGGCCACGACCTGTCCCAATGGCGTGACGACAAGGGTGGACCCGCGCGGTGGACCGCGGCGAAGGGCTATTTCGAGGTCGCGCCGGGCACCGGGTCGCTGCAGACCGCGCGGGCCTTCGGTGACGTCCAGCTCCACATCGAGTGGAGCGCCCCCAACCCGCCGCACGGCACGAGCCAGGAACGCGGGAACAGCGGCGTCTTCCTCATGGGACAGTACGAGGTGCAGGTGCTGGACTCGTACCAGAATCGCACGTATGCCGACGGCCAGGCGGCCGCCATCTACGGCCAGTACCCGCCGCTGGTGAACGTGACGCGGCCGCCGGGCGAGTGGAACGCCTATGACATCGTCTTCCACCGCCCGCACTTCGACGCCAACGGGAGGGTGACGGCGCCCGCGCGCTTCACCGTCTTCCAGAACGGCGTGCTGGTGCAGGACAACGTGGTGCTGACGGGGCCCACCGCGCACATGGAGCGGCCGCCGTACACCGCGCACCCTGACACGCTGCCGCTCTCGCTGCAGGACCACGGGAACAAGGTGCGGTACCGCAACGTGTGGATTCGCGAACTCTCGCCGTCGGAGCGCTGACCATGGAGATCAAGGCACCACGCACGGAATACGATGTCTGCATCGTCGGCTCGGGCGCCGGCGGCGGCATGGCGGCGTACAAGCTCACCAAGGCGGGCGCGAAGGTGGTCGTGCTCGAGGCGGGCGCGCTGTGGGATCCGGTGAAGAACGGCGCGATGCTCAAGTGGCCGTACGAGTCCCCGCGCCGCGGCGCGTCCACCAGGGACAAGCCGTTCGGCGAGTTCGATGGTTGCATCGGCGGCTGGGACATCGAGGGCGAGCCGTACACGCGCGCACCGGGCACGCAGTTCTCGTGGTGGCGTGCGCGCATGCTCGGCGGGCGCACGAATCACTGGGGGCGCATCTCCCTGCGCTTCGGCCCCGACGACTTCAAGCACAAGTCCGTTGACGGGCTCGGCGACGACTGGCCGATCTCATACGACGACGTCAAGCCGTACTACGACGAGGTCGACCGCCTGATCGGCGTGTTCGGCAGCAATGAAGGGCTCCACAACCACCCGGACGGCATCTTCATGCCGCCGCCCAGGCCGCGCTGCCACGAGCTGCTGGTCAAGAAGGCCGCCGACCGGCTGCACGTCACCTGCATCCCGTCGCGCCTGTCCATCATCACGAAGCCGCTCAATGGCCGCGCCCCCTGCCACTACTGCGGCCAGTGCAACCGCGGCTGCATGACGGCGTCCAACTTCTCGTCCACCAACGTGCTCTTCCCGCCGGCGATGGCCACCGGCAACCTGACGCTGATCGCGAACGCGATGGCGCGCGAGGTGACGGTGGACGACCGGGGGCTGGCGACGGGCGTGTCGTACATCGACAAGACGACGGGCGAGGATCGCCACGTGCGCGCGCGCGTCGTCGTCCTCGCGGCCAGCGCCCTGGAATCGTCGCGACTGCTGCTCAACAGCAAGTCGACGCGCTTCCCCAACGGGCTGGCCAACTCGAGCGGCACCGTGGGCAAGTACATCACGGACACCACCGGCACGGACGTCGGCGGGTTCATCCCGGCGATGATGGACCAGGTGCCCCACAACTGCGACGGGGTGGGCGGCATGCACGTGTACATGCCGTGGTGGCTGGACAACAGGAAGCTCGACTTCCCGCGCGGGTATCACATCGAGGTCTGGGGCGGGATGGGCATGCCGTCCTACGGCTTCATGGGCGGCATCCAGAGCTACCCGCCCGGCGGCGGCTACGGCGCGTCGCTCAAGGCCGACTACCGCCACTACTACGGCGCGACGATCGGGTTCTCCGGCCGCGGCGAGATGATCCCGAACGACGACACCTACTGCGAGATCGACCCGAACGTCGTGGACCGTTACGGCATCCCGGTGCTGCGCTTCCACTGGAAGTGGACCGACCACGAGTACAACCAGGTGAAGCACATGCAGGAGACCTTCCGCGCGCTGATCGCCGAGATGGGCGGGCAGGTGTTCTCGCCGATGCCGACGCGCGAGCAGGGCTACGGCATCTCGGCCGGCGGGCAGATCATCCACGAGCTGGGCGGCACGCGCATGGGCGACGACCCGAAGACGTCGGTGCTGAACGCCAACTGCCAGGCGCACGACGTGAAGAACCTGTTCGTCGCTGACGGCGGCCCGTTCGTGTCGCAGGCGGACAAGAACCCGACGTGGACCATCCTCGCGCTCTCCATGCGGACGAGCGACTACATCATCAACCAGCGCAAGCAGGGGGCCCTGTGAGCGACATCACGCGACGCGAGGCACTCGGCCTGATGGCGGCCGTGCCGATCGCCCATGCCATCGAGCTGGCCCCGCCGGTCGTGGACCGCGCCATCCGCGCCGCCGAGCGCGCGCAGGCCGACGCCGAGGCGACGGGCACGGCGTTCACGCCGACGTTCTTTACCGCGCACGAATGGCGCACGGTGCGGATGCTGGTGGACTACGTGATCCCGCGCGACGAGCGGTCGGGCAGCGCCACCGACGCCGGCGTCCCCGAGTTCATGGACTTCATCATGCGCGACAAGCCGGACAACCAGACCTGGATGCGCGGCGGGCTGGCGTGGATGGACGCCCAGTGCCGCGACGCGCACGGCAAGGCGTGGGTGGACTGCACGCCCGCGCAGCGCACGGCGCTGCTCGACGCCATCGCCTGGCCGAAGAAGGCCAAGCCCGAGATGAGCCACGGCGTGGCGTTCTTCAACCGCTTCCGCGACATGACCTCGTCGGGCTTCTGGTCGAGCAAGCTGGGCATCGAGGACCTCCGGTACATGGGCAATCGCATGATGCCGGGGTGGAACGGGTGCCCCGATGAGGCGCTGAAGAAGCTCGGAGTCAGTTACAACGAGTAACCGCGCAGGACCGGGTACTGCGCAGGACCGAAAACCGCGCACGACCGGGCACTGCGCAGGGCCGAACCTGCGGGAAACGGCGCGGACGGCCAACTGCCAACGCCAACCGCGCACTGCCAACCGCGCACGATCAACCACGAACAATGGTCTCCATGCCCCGCAAACCCCTTGGCATTGGCATCATCGGCAGCGGCTTCAATGCCCGCTTCCACCTGCAGGCCTTCACCGCCGTGCGCGACGCGAACATCGTCGGCATCTGGAGCCCCAACGCCGCGCGTGCCGCCAGCGCCGCCGCGATGGCGCGCACGCTCGACCTTGGTGACACCAGGCCCTACCGCTCCATCGCCGCGATGGTCGCCGATCCCGGGATCGACGCGCTCTGGCTCTGCGGCCCCAACCAGGCGCGCATCGAGAACGTCGAGGAGATCGTGGACACCATCGAGCGCGGCCGCGGCACGCTGCGCGGACTCGCCTGCGAGAAGCCCCTCGCGCGCAACGTGGCCGAGGCACAGGCCGTGCACGCCCTGGTCAAGGGCGTGCGCCTGAACACGGGCTACCTGGAGAACCAGCTCTTCGCCCCGCAGGTCGAGACCGGCCGCCAGCTCATCTGGGCGCGCGGCGCGGCGACCACGGGCCGGCCCTACCTGGCCCGCGCGGCCGAGGAGCACGCCGGGCCGCACATGCCGTGGTTCTGGCAGGGACGCCTGCAGGGCGGCGGCGTGCTGAACGACATGATGTGCCACTCCGTCGAGGTCGTGCGCCACCTGCTCACGCGCCCCGGCGAGCCGCGCAGCTCGCTGCGCCCCGTGCGCGTCACCGCGCACATCGCCAGCCTCAAGTGGTCCCGCCCCGAGTACGCCCGGCGGCTGCGCCGCACCATGGGCAGCGCCGTCAACTACGCGAAGCACCCGTCGGAGGACTTCGCGAGCGTCACGATCGAATTCCGCACGAAGGACGGCCTCACCGTACTCGGCGAGGCCAGCACGTCCTGGAGCTTCGTCGGTGCCGGGCTTCGCCTCTCCGCGGAGCTGCTCGGCCCCGAATACTCGATGGCGTGGAACACGCTGGACAGCGGGCTCAAGCTCTTCTTCAGCCGCGAGGTGAAGGGCAAGGCCGGCGAGGACCTGGTCGAGAAGCAGAACGCCGAGATGGGCCTGATGCCCGTCGTGGCCAACGAGGCCGCCGCGTATGGCTACGAGGCCGAGAACCGGCACATGGTCCGCTGCTTCCTGAAGGGCGAGACGCCGATGCTCACGTTCGCCGACGGCGTGGAGACGGTGAAGCTGCTCATGACGGCCTACCAGAGCGCCGAACAGGGACGCACGCTCGCGTTCCCGGGACGCAGCCTCGAGCGGTTCCAGCCCAAGGTCGCCAGGGGCACCTGGAAGCCGCGCTGAGCGCGGCCCCCAGCGCCCCGCGGTCGACCCGGCAACGTGATGACGCCGGCCTTCCTGCTCAGGAGGCCGGCGTCGTCACGCGTGGGCGGAAGATGACGGCGAACACCACCAGGATCACGAGCGCGCCGATCGACGGCACCATCCAGATGCTGTGCCAGTCGTGCACCGTGGCCGCGCCGGCCGCGCACCCGCCTGCCACCTCGGCCACCTTGCCCCCGGCGCAGGCCGCGTACTGGTTCACCACCTTGCCTGAGACGTATGCGCCGACCAGGTAGCCGAAGCCGTTCGTCACGAGGTTGATGAAGCCCTGCGCGGCCGCGCGGACCTTCTCGCCCGCCTTCTCGTCGGTGTAGATCTGCCCGGCGACGAAGAAGAAGTCGTAGCACAGCCCGTGCAGCACGATGCCGGCGTAGATCATCCACATCCCGGACCCGATGTTGCCGTTCGCGAAGGCGAAGTAGCGCGCCGACCACGCCAGCATGCCGCCCAGCATGATCGCCTTGATCCCGAACCGCCGCAGCGCGAACGGCAGCAGGAGCATGAAGAAGAACTCCGACATCTGCCCGAAGGTCTGGATGAACGCAGGCTCCGGCGCGTGGATCTCGTTCAGGAAGGGGTTGGCGAACGAGTAGTAGAACTGCAGCGGGATGCAAAGCAGGAACGACCCGAGGACGAAGATCGTGAAGTCGGCGTCCTTGAGGAGCTGCAGCGCATCGAGCCCGAGCGCGTCGCGCACGCTGAACGGCGCGCCGGCCGCCTTGGGCGGCGTGTGCGGCAGCGTGAGCGAGAATGCGGCCATCACGAGCGAGCCCACCGCCGCCACCCGCATCGGCAGCGCCAGCGCGTCGGCCTTCAGCACCTTGCCGATCACGACCCCCGCCACGATCCACCCGATGGTCCCCAGCACGCGGATCAGCGGGAAGTCCCGCGCCGGGTCCTTCACGTGATGAAACGAGATCGAGTTCGTCAGGGACAGGGTGGGCATGTAGCAGAGCGCGTACAGCACCAGGAGCACGTAGAACGGCCCGAAGCTCGCCTGGGTGGAGACCATCCACATGAGGACCGCACCAATAAGGTGCAGGAGCGCGAGCAGCTTCTCGCTCGCGAAGAACCGGTCGGCCACCATGCCGATGAAGAACGGCGAGACGATGGCCGCGATGGCGGTGGCCCCGTACGCCCAGCCGATCTGCGTGTCGCTGAACTTGAGCGTCGCGCCGAGGTACGTCCCCATCGTGACGAACCACGCCCCCCAGATGAAATACTGGAGGAACATCATCGCGGAGAGCTTTGCACGGGCACCGTTCACGGGAGCACCTCAGGCTGGGGGGACGCGCGGCAATAATACCGCGCGTCCACGGAACCGCCACCCATGCCTTGCGAATCGGGCCGCAATGAGGAAGTCTTAGGCGCGTGACGACTCCCCCCCTCGTCGACCCGATGCCGGAAGAGGGCATCCTGGTCGAAGCCTGCGTCGACTCCGTGGAATCCGCCGTGGCCGCTGAGGCCGGCGGCGCCGCGCGCGTTGAGCTGTGCGACAACCTCTATGAGGGGGGCACGACCCCCAGCGCCGGCATGCTCGCCGTCGTGCGCGAGCGGATCAAGATCCCGGTGCACGTCCTCATCCGCCCGCGCGGCGGCGACTTCCTCTACAACGAGGACGACTGCCGCGTCATGCTCGGCGACATCGCCCTGGCGCGCGAGCTCGGCGCCGCCGGGATCGTGCTCGGCGCGCTCTTTCCCGACGGGTCGGTGGACGATCGCTGCACGCGCATGCTCATCGAGGCCGCGCGCCCGATGTCAGTCACCTTCCACCGCGCCATCGACCTCGTGCGCGACCCCTTCGAGGCGCTCGACACGCTGATGGCGCTGGGCGTGGACCGCGTGCTGACCTCCGGCGGCGCGCCGACCGCGCTCGAGGGCGCGGAGACGCTCGCCGCCCTCGCGTGGCGCGCCGAGGGTCGCATGGCGATCATGGCGGGCGGCGGCATCACGGCCGCCAACGTCGCGCAGGTGGTGGGCGACACCGGCGTACGCGAGGTGCACGTGCGCCCCACGCGCCGGCAGGAAAGCCCCATGCGCCACCGCCGCGAGAGCGTCACGATGGGCAAGCCGTACGTCCCCGACGAGTACGCACGCCTGGGGACCACGGCCGCGGCCGTGGCCGAGATCGTCGCGGCGTGCGTGGGCGGCGGCGCGCCGCCGGCCGGGACGGCCGACGACGCTGCCTGAATCAGGCGGCCGCGTCCCGCCTCAGAACTCCAGCTTCCGCAGCCACGCGTAGCTCGCCCGCGCCGACGCCATCGCGTCCGCGGGCTCGTCGTGCTCCACGAAGTAGTGGCTGGCGTGCGCCTGCGCAAAGATCTTCCCGAACGGGATCACCCCCGCGCCCACGTCCACCATCCGCCCGTCGGCCGAGCGATCCTTGACGTGCAGCATCGGGAACCGGCCCGGATACCGCGCCAGGTAGTCCAGCGGGTCCTGGCCGCCGTTCACGAGCCAGAAGATGTCCATCTCCATCTTCACCAGCGACGCGTCGCACTCGGCGAGCAGCAGGTCGAACGCCGGGCGCCCGTTGATCGGCTTGAACTCGAAGTCGTGGTTGTGGTAGGCGAACTGCAGCCCGGCGTCCTTCGCTGCCTGCGCCGCCCAGTTGAACCGCGCCGCGACGCGCTTGTACCCGTCCGCCGTGCGGTCCTTCTCGTCGATCCACGGGCAGACGATCCACGACTGGCCCAGTGTCACGGCGTCGTCGAGCGCGCGCTTCCAGTCGTCGTCGCGGTCGGGCACGGCCACGTGCGACGACGGCGCCACGAGCCCGTGCCGGTCGAGCATCGCGCGGACATCGCGCGCGCTGTGATTGAACAGCCCCGCGAACTCGACTTCGCGATACCCGATGCCGGCGATCATCGCCAGCGCCTGCTCCACGTCGCGCGCCATCTCGCGGCGCACGGTGTGGAGCTGGATGCCGATCGGGCCCAGCCTTGTCGCGCGGGAGGGCGCGGCGGCTCCGAGCCAGCGGGGGACCAGCGTGCCCGCGGCCGCCCCGGCCGCCGCGGCCTTCAGGAAGTGCCGGCGATTCATTCGCCCCCCTGGCCCTTCCTGCCGGTGAGCCATCCCTCGCGCACGCGGAGCTGCTCCGGCGTCGGGTTGGGCGCGAACGTGATCGTCCACCGCGGCCCGCTGCGATCGAGCAGCAGGCCGGCGCCGGCCAGCACGCTGTCGAAATCCACGTCGTCCGTGCCGCCCACGTGGTGCTCGAACCAGTCATGCATGTTCGTGCCCGCGGCCTCGCTCACCGCCTGCTCCACGTCATCCTCGGTGTAGCCGCGTCCCTGCAGGTAATACGACGCATCGGGCTGGTACCACGACCGCTTGCGCAGGTTGTCGAACGCGTCATCCAGCGCCCTGGCATTGTGCGTCCGCTCGCGGATGAAGAGGTCCAGGTAGAGGGCGCGTCCCGCCCCCTGCGTGTAGTACGTCAGGTACACCTGGCTGCCATTGGTCGGCTGCGGGCTCACGGCGCCGTCCCAGAACGGCGCCAGGAACGACGCCATGCGCGGCGACACTTCCTTGCGTCCCGGCACGGTCAGGTTGGCCTGCACGATGCCCGCGGCCGAGCGCAGCATCTCCTGCTCGTCGGTGATCCCGGCGCGATGCAGCGCCATCTGCCCGTAGTACTGCGTCCAGCCCTCGGCCACCCACAGGCTCGGCTGGTAGCGCTCGCTCGTGTAGTCGAACGGGCCGAGGAGCATCGGCCGCACGCGCTTCACGTTCCAGACGTGGAAGTACTCGTGCGCCGCCGTGCCGACGCCCGGCAGCACGAGCAGCGAGTCCGCCCACGGCCGGCGGTCGGCGATCTGCGTGGAGTAGAGGTGCTCCATCCCATCGCCGCCCGGGAAGCCGACGTGGAACAGGAAGGTGTACATGCGGATCGGCGGCGGGCCGAACACCGAGTTCTCGTACGTGACGATGCGCTGCACGTCGCGCACGAAGCGGCGGTGCTCGTTGTCGGTCACCGGGCCGTTGTGGTGCACCATCGTGCGGTACAGCACGCCATTCACCGTGAAGCTGTCCACCATGAACGCTGGCGAGACTTCCGTGGGCGTATCCACCATCCGGTCGTAGTTCTCGAACCGGTAGTCGAGCTTGTCGTTCGTGTCGGCGTCGCCGTTGATCACGTGCCAGCCCGGCGGCGGCGTGACGTGCAGCGTCACGGGGTCGGGCTTGTGGTGCTCCACGTACATGAAGAGCGACGGCCCGTTGAAGTCGGCGTGCAGCGAGTCGAGCACGCTGAATGTGCCCGACATCGGTGCGTTCGCGAACACGCGATAGCGCACCGTCACCGCCTGCAGGCCGTGCGTGAACAGCCGCCACCGCGACCCGTTCGTGCGGTCCCACTTCACCGGCGCGCCATTGGCCGTGGCCGAGAAGTCCTGGACGTTCTTCGCGAAGAAGAAGGGTGAGTAGCGGCCGGGCGACCAGATGGGCATCTGCAGGATGACCGAGTCGCCCTGCACCCGGCCGACGTCGATCTGGACTTCGAACAGGTGCGCGGCCGGGTCCGGCATCGCCACGCGATAGGCGATCGACAAGGCCGGCGCTCCCTGCGCCCGCGCGCGCGGCACGAACCCGAGCACGACGATCATCGCGGCCATCCAGCGGGACAACGAACGACTGCGGGGCATCACACCTCCCTCACGGTTCAGGATTCCAGGGGCAGCCGCCCGCGCGGGTCGGACCGCCGCTGCACCACCCGCACGGCCAGCAGCCCGCGGTCGGCGCGGTCCAGCATCCGCACGAGCGGCTCATTCGGTTCACGCGCGGCCCATCCCAGCGAGAACGGCACCGGCGCCGACCGCTCCGCCGATTCGCGGAGGCGGTTCGCCACGCCCTGCACGTGCGCCTCGTCCGCATCAACCAGAATCACGACGAATTCGTCACCACCCACGCGCACCACCGCTTCCTCGGCGCGCACGTGCCGCATCAGGAACCGCGCCATGCGCACCAGCACGCGGTCGCCCGCCTGGTGGCCGAACTCGTCGTTGTAGTGCTTGAAATGGTCGATGTCCACGAACAGGCAGCCCCACCGTCCCGCCGGGTCGCGCCGGAACTGCTCGTCGAGCTGGTCCAGGAACCGCCGGTTGAGCGCGCCCGTGAGCGCGTCGTGCGTGCTCAGCTCCACCAGCTCCGCCTCGAGCTGGCGGCGCGCCGTCACGTCCACGAACACGCCGTGCACGAGCACGGCGCCGTTGTCCGCGTCGCGCACCAGGTAGCTCGTGTCCAGCACGGTGCGGAGCTGCCCGTCGGGCCGCCGAATCTGCAGCTCGAACCCGCGCACCTTGCCGTCACGCTCCAGCAGCGTCCGCTCGAGCACGCGGCGCGACACGTTTACGCACAGCTCCGTCAATGGATGCGCGGCCAGCTCGGCGACGCTCTGCACCCCCACCAACTCCAGAAAGGCGGGGTTGGCGTCCAGGATGCGATCGTCCGCGGTCGCCACGTAGAGCCCCTCCTCAAGGTTCTGCGCGAACTGCTTCAGCGTGTCGAGATCCGACAGCGACCGGGACCGGGGCATCCCCCAAATTCGGTGCCAATACTCGAGCGCGCCATTTCGGTCTTTGTTCGGAAGAGGCGGGCGCCGTGCCCGGCATCACTGGCGCCACGCCCCTCAACGGGCAATGTTGGACGGGAGTCACCCACCTGCTGCCCGGGCGCACGGCGCCCGGGGGCCAACGCCCATGAGCATGTTTCCCCGTCGCAACACCACGACCGTCACCCCCCAGGCTACCGGCTATTCCGTCATCGACGGGCAGATGCACGTCCGCGGCGACGTCGAGACCGAGGGCTCGCTGCGCATCGACGGCCGCCTCGACGGGAGCATCCTCCGCGCGGACATGGTGGTCATCGGCACCGGCGCGGCCGTGGTCGGCGACATCACGGCACGCGAAGTCATCATCGGTGGGTCCGTGACCGGGAACGTGGCGGCCACGCAGCGCGTCGAGCTGCAGTCCACGGGAGGCGTCGCCGGCGACATCGAGGCGGCGGCGGTCATGATCCAGGAGGGCGGGCGCGTGCAGGGGCGCCTGTCCATCCACCCCATCGCACTCGATGACCGCGGCGCCCCGCTCCCGGCGCACGGCGAGCCGCCACGGCTCCGCGCTGTCCACGGCGACGCAGACTGAGCCGAGGCGTGCCCACTTCGCGACGGACGGAACCCCGCCCGCCCTCCCGGCGCCGCACGCGATGGACGATCATCGTCGTGCCGCCGGATCCCGGCGGGCGCACGCGCACGCTGCACGTCCACGCGCCGCGCGTGCGCGCCGCGCTGGGGCTTGGCTTCCTCGCATTCGTTGCCTTCATCGGCTGGTCGGTGCTCGACGCCAACCAGGTTTCGGCCACGGCCGACCAGTTGGCCGAGGTGCAGCAGCTCGTCGTGACGCTCAGCGACAGCCTGCACGCGGCGCAGGCGCGTGCCGATTCGGTGGCTCAGGTCGCCCGGGTGGCGGCCACCAAGCCGGCCAGGTCGCTCGCGCAGCGGCTGGCGACGCGCGAGCGCGCGCACGGCGAAGCGGGGCTCGCGATGCCCGCGCCGGGCGTGGTGCTGCCCGTCATCGGGGAGATTACCAGCCGGTTCTCCCGCTCGCGGCTTCATCCGCTGCTGAACATCTTCCGCCCGCACGAGGGCGTGGACCTGTCGGCGCCGCGCGGCACCAGCATCACGGCGCCGGCCGCAGGGCGCGTCGCGTTCGTGGGCCGGAAGTTCGGCGACGGGCTCACCGTGGAGCTGGACCATGGCGGCGGCGTGATCACCCGCTACGCGCACTGCCAGAAGGCCCTGGTGTCCGCGGGTGACCACGTGGACGCCGGCGCCGTGATCGCGACCGTGGGCTCGAGCGGGCTCGCCACGGGCCCCCACGTCCACTTCGAGGTCGTGGTCAATGGCCGGCCGGTGGATCCGCTGAAGTACCTCGTGGCCTCGCACGACTCCACCGTCCCGGCGCCGGGCGACCATGCCGGCGGCCAGGAGCAGCAGGAGCAGGACCCGCGGCGGTAGGCCGCGGGCAGCAGGAAACAGGCGCACCAGCTAAGATGGTGCAAACAGGCGTGCGGGTTCACCCGATGCGGTGGGCGCCGGACGCGATATCTTTCAGCAGGCGCGGCGCATCCCCAACGGTCCGTAACACGGACACCCGACGGTGCGCCTCACGAAGGACTGCGGCCGGGACGCACCCGGCGCTTCGCACCGGAGGAAGGATGTTCGGAGAGATCGGACCAGAGAAACTGCTCGTCATTCTGCTCATCGTGCTCGTGCTGTTCGGCGGCAAGCGCATCCCCGAGATCGGCGCGTCGCTGGGCAAGGGCATCCGTGAGTTCAAGAAGAGCATCAAGGAAGTGGGCGACTCGGTGCACGAGGAGCCGGTGGAGCCGGTGCGCCAGGTCTCGGCGCTGCCCCCCGCGCAGTCCGTGGCGTACGACGAGTCGCACGCGGCGCCCAAGCGCCTGATCGACAACTGAGCACCGGCCCGGTGTGACCGGGCGTCAGGCCCCGCCGGGCACGATCCCGCGCGGGCCGAACTTCGCGTTGACGAGATCGACCGCGCGGGCCACCGCGCGGTCTTTTTCCGTCTCCACCACGGCGTCGCGCTCGCGCTCGAACAGCGCGAGCTGGTCCGCCGACTCGTCCTCG